>CBDUXJ010000050.1:0-11415 GCA_965371165.1 uncultured Syntrophobacterales bacterium
AAGGCTTAGGCTAAAAGCCAGGCTAAGGCTGAGGATAAACAGTGAAGAATTAAAAATTGAGAATTGAGAATTCAGAATTGAAAATGAGTTTTAAGTAACGGATGGCGGATAACGAATAACTGATAACCAACAATCTAATAACCCAAAAACTGAAACAGCCCAAGAAACTCAGCAATCCCCAAATCCGAAATCCCAAATCCTCAATTTTTCCCCTTTCTTTCCCCTTGCATTATGAGTCCAGTTGGTATATGTACCTGTTGGGGGATTTGCAGGCGCTTAAGATACCAGGGAGGAAGGGGATGGCCGAATGGGGTCATATCGTCCAGGCGATAAAGAAACCCCTTGGCTTCGCTTCAAAGAACGGATTCGCAAACCTGCCCAACGTTAAGGGGCTGGAGAAGCTCATCGCAGACCTCGGTAATCGGGCCCTTTCGATGGATTTGGCACCCTCCCAGAAGCGACTTTTACGTGAGCTGCTGGAAGTTTTTTCCGGTTTCGAAGGCTCCTCTATGGAGGAGAAGAAGGAACGTATCACCCAATCCATGAGGATCATGATGCAGGTGGAGGGATACAGGGAGGAGGCTGAGGAGAAGGGGAAGCCAGAGGTTGGAGGTAAGAGGTTAGAGGCTAAGGTTGAGGCTGAGAGGAAGGTTAAGGCTGAGAAAAAAACCAGTGCTGCGGTGCCGGGGTGCGGAGGTGCTGCGGTGAGGCGAGAAACCGCCAGTGTTACCAGTGTTAAAGGTAAGGCTGAGGCAATTCCGAGGGTGCATAGGGAGAAGGCCAAAACCCTTTCCCAACCGATACAGTTCGTCAAAGGGGTGGGCCCGAGGATCGCAAAGAAGTTGGAGAAAAAGGGGATAAAGACCATTGAGGATGCCCTCTATTTTTTGCCCCGAAGATATGAGGACCGAAGGGTCATCAAGAAGATCTCGCAGATTCAGGTGGGGAAGGTGGAGACGGTATTGGCCCAAGTACTGCTGGCGGGAACCGTTTTGTATAAGGGTAATAGGAAGAGGGTGTTCGAGGTTATCGTAGGAGACGGGACGGGGACCCTCACCCTGAAATGGTTTCGCGGCAGCGAGGAATACCTCAAAAACCGGTTCAGAAAGGGAAGGCGCGTTATCATATCCGGAGAGGTGAGGTTCTTCAGGCATCAGCGGGAAATCCATCACCCAGACATGGAGATAGCCGATCATATCGAGGATGACCCGCTCCATTTTGAGAGGATCGTGCCCATCTACTCCGAGCCCGAAGGGCTTTATCAGAAGACGATCCGAAAAATCATGAAGGGGGTTGTGGATCGCTATGCGGATGAGCTTAACAGCCCCATCCCCGAGGATATTATCCAGAACCAGGGACTGATGGATTTCGGGGAGGCTATGAGACACGTTCATTTTCCCCCGGAGGACGCCTCCTTGGAGGAATTGAACCTCAACCGATCAGATGCTCACAGGCGGATTGTCTTCGACGAATTTTTCTTCCTGCAATTAGGACTGGCCCTCAGGAGAAGCAAGGTGAAGACCGAGCAGGGGATTTCCTTTCAAATCCTCCGCGGGTATATCCGGACGTTGCTCCAATCCCTGGATTTTCGGTTGACATCGGCCCAGAAGGGAGTTCTATCGGAAATCGAAGAGGATATGAAACAGCCCTACCCCATGAATCGTCTTATTCAAGGGGACGTGGGGAGTGGAAAGACCATTGTGGCCCTTATGGCGGCCCTTATCGCCGTGGAGAATGGGTTTCAGGCAGCCTTCATGGCCCCCACCGAGATTCTTGCCGAACAACATTTCCTAAACATCCGGCGGCTGGTTAGGCCATTGGGAGTTCGACCGGTCCTGCTGACCAGCAGCGTCAAAGGTTCGGAAAGGGAGGAGATCCAGGAGTCCATCTCCTCGGGTGAGGGGCAAATCATTATCGGGACACACGCCCTCGTTCAGGAACACATCTATTTTCACAGGCTTGGCCTGGTGGTCATCGACGAGCAACACAAGTTCGGCGTCATCCAGAGGGCCACGTTAAGGAAGAAGGGGGCAAACCCCGATGTCCTGGTGATGACCGCCACCCCTATCCCTCGAACCATGGCCCTGACCGTGTATGGGGATCTAGCTATCTCCGTCATCGACGAATTTCCTCCGGGGAGGGTTCCCGTTGAGACGAGGCTCTATTACGAAAGGTCAAGGCCCAAGGTATACGAACTCGTGAAGGGAGAAATCAAGAGGGGACGCCAGGCCTTCTTGGTATATCCCTTGGTTGAAGAGTCTGATAAGATGGATCTCCTGGATGCCACCCGAATGGCCGATCATCTCCAAAGAGATATCTTTCCCGAATTCAGGGTAGGTTTAATCCATGGTCGGATGAAGGGGGAGGAGAAGGAGGAGGTGATGGTGAAGTTCAGGGACGGCCAGATCGATATCTTGGTGGCTACCACGGTGATCGAGGTTGGCATCGATATCCCGAATGCCTCGGTGATTTTAGTGGAGCATGCCGAGCGATTTGGGCTTCCCCAACTCCACCAGCTCAGGGGGAGAATCGGAAGGGGAAGATATGCATCGAAATGTCTGCTGTTGGTCAACTATCGGAGATCCGAGGAGGCCAGGCGGAGGTTGAGGGTGATGGAGGAGACCAACGATGGGTTTCGAATTGCGGAGGAGGATTTGATCATACGGGGTCCAGGAGATTTCTTGGGCACAAGGCAATCGGGCCTCCCGGATTTTCGTGTAGCCAATATCCTGCGGGATGGAAAAATCCTCAACCTGGCTTGCCAGGAGGCCTTCTCCCTGGTGGAGGGGGATCCGGATCTCTCCCAGCCAGGCCATCGCGCTTTGGCGAAAGTTCTCAAGGAGAGATGGAAGGGTCGACTTGAATTGGCCAGGGTAGGGTAGGGGGATGATATGAAGGAGATTCATGTGGGGTTGATTGGATGGGGTACCGTGGGTTCTGGGGTTATCAAGGTCCTCCAGGAAAATGGACCGCTGATCGAGAAGCGACTGGGGTCGAAGATCGTCCTCAAGCGGATTGCGGACATTGATCTGGAGACCGAGAGATCTGTAAAGGTGAACCCGGAGGTATTGACAAACCGCGCTGAAGAGGTGATCGGGGACCCGGAAATCGACATCGTTTTGGAACTCATCGGGGGAATGGAACCCGCCAGATCCTATATTCTCGAAGCCCTCAAGGCGGGAAAGTACGTGGTAACGGCCAACAAAGCGCTTCTGGCCACCCACTTGGATGAGTTGTGCCAGGTTGCGCAGCAGCATAACGTCGATTTGAATTTTGAGGCGGCGGTGGGAGGAGGGATTCCCATCATTCGCAGCCTCAAGGAGGGATTCGTTGCCGAGCGCATTGATGCCATCTTCGGCATCCTCAACGGGACCTCCAACTACATCTTGAGCACGATGAGCAACGAGGGCGGCGAGTTTAACGTGGTGCTGCGTCAAGCCCAGGAAAAGGGATATGCCGAGATGAACCCCAGTTTGGATATCGATGGGATCGATGCAGCCCATAAACTGGCTATCCTCATAAAGCTGGCCTTTGGGGCCAAGGTCCCGTTCGATGATATTTTCATTGAGGGGATTTCCGATATTACCCCCCTGGATATAGAATTCGGTCGGGAGTTTGGGTATAAGATCAAGCTGTTGGCCATCGCCAAGGCCGATGGGGAGGCGATCGAGGCCCGCGTCCATCCCACCATGCTCCCTTCCGATCATCTCCTTTCCACCGTCGATGGGGTCTTCAACGCCATCTTTCTCAGGGGAAATGCCGTCGGGGAGACCTTGTTTTATGGTCAGGGAGCGGGCATGATGGCCACCGCAAGCGCGGTGGTGAGCGACCTGATCGAACTCAGCCGGAATATCCTCAAGGGCACTACAGGAAGGGTGCCCGCGCTCTCCTTCCAACCGGGGTGCATCAAAGGAATGAAGGTGAAGGATATCGAGGATATCGTCAGGCCTTACTACATCAGGTTTTCGGCATTGGACCGACCTGGGGTTTTGTCCAAGATTTCCGGGGTGTTAGGGAAAAACGATATCAGTATCGTTTCGGTCATTCAGAAGGGGAGACAGGTTGCCGGGGCCGTTCCCGTGGTGATGATGACCCATGAGGCACGGGAGCGAAATATCCGCAGGGCCTTGAGGGAAATCGATAAAATGGATGTGATCCTGGACAAAACCATGCTCATTCGGGTCGAGAACGAGTTGAGTTGAACAGTTTCGCATGGGGAATTGGAACAATGAAGGAAGACCGCGGTGAACGGTGGGAAGGGGTAATCCGAAAGTATCGGGATTTTCTTCCAGTTGGGGAAGAACGGTGGATCGTTACCCTCAACGAGGGGTGGACCCCTTTGATCAGGGTGCAAAGAATGAAGGAAGTCCTCCCTTCGGATGTCGATGTTTACCTGAAATTTGAGGGGTTGAATCCGACGGGATCCTTTAAGGACAGGGGGATGACGGTGGCCGTAAGCAAAGCCCTCGAGGGGGGGGGCAAGGCGGTGATCTGTGCATCTACGGGGAATACCTCCGCCTCAGCGGCCGCATATGCCGCCAGGGCTGGCATGAAGGCCTATGTCATCATTCCGGGAGGGAAGATCGCCCTCGGCAAGCTTTCCCAGGCGATGCTCCATGGGGCCGAGGTGATCCAGATCCAGGGGAACTTCGACGAGGCCTTGAGCATCGTCAGGGAGATTTCGGGGGATTGCCCAGTAACCCTGGTGAATTCGCTCAATCCCCATCGAATTGAAGGCCAGAAGACGGCGGCCTTCGAGGTATGTGACCAATTGGGGGAAGCCCCCACCCACCATTTTTTACCCGTTGGTAATGCAGGCAATATCACGGCTTACTGGAAGGGATATAAGGAATACCAGGGCAGGGGGAGGATCGGGTCATTACCTAAGATGATGGGTTTTCAGGCGGAGGGGGCTGCCCCTATCGTCAGGGGACGCATCATCGCAAAACCCGAGACTATCGCCACGGCCATCAGAATTGGAAATCCAGCCAACTGGGAGCAGGCTGAGAGGGCTCGTGACGAATCAGGCGGCGTCATAGACATGGTCAACGATGAGGAGATTCTGGAGGCATATCGCTATTTGGCCCGGCTGGAAGGGGTATTCGGAGAGCCGGCATCGGCGGCCTCGGTGGCAGGCTTGATTAAGATGACCGAGAGGGGGGTTGTAAAAGCCGGGGACACGGTGGTATGCACCATTACGGGTCACGGGCTCAAGGATCCCGACAATGCCATCGGGATTTCGCCGAAGCCCGTCTCCATTCCCGCTCGATTGGACGCGGTGCTGGGGGTGATGGGGTTCTGATACATCCGAAGGAGGATGTAACCCCTTCGGATACGGTCCACGGACACGAGATACGCGGACACGAAACACGGTTCCCGGACACGAGAATCAATGACAAATGTCAAATGCCAAATGACAAATAACTGATAACGAACACCGAGTAACGGATCACGAAGGACGAATCACGCTTCACGAACACGAAACACGACTCATGCGGACCGCCTTCATCTACACCGATAGATACGCAGACTACGATTATGGCCTCGCCCACCCACTGAAGATCCTTCGGCTCAAATTGACTTATGAACTCATCAGAGCCTACGGACTCCTCTCCCTTCCGTCGATGAGACTGGTTGAGACGCGGGAGGCGACGGAGGAGGAACTCTCCCTTTTCCATAGCCAAGACTATTTGGATGTCTTGAAACGGGGCAGCCAGGGCTCCCCTGTAGGGGATTCGTTTATGTATGGACTGGGCCCCGGGGATAATCCCATATTTGAGGGCCTTTGGGAATGGTCCCTCTTGGCTGCCGGGGCCAGCATTCAAGGCGCCCAGTTGGTGGTGGAGAAGGAGGCCGATATTGCCTTCAACATCGCCGGCGGACTTCATCATGCCCTCGGAGCTCGTGCCTCAGGGTTTTGTTATGTGAACGATCCCGTCATTGTCATCCTCCGGCTCTTGAATCGAGGCAAACGCGTGGTCTATATCGATATCGACGCCCATCATGGGGATGGTGTGCAGCGGGCCTTCTACGGAACTAACCGAGTAATGACCATCTCACTCCACGAAAGCGGAAGCTTTCTCTTTCCCGGGTCGGGATTTGAACATGAGATGGGAGAGGGGGAGGGAATGGGATTTTCGATCAACGTTCCCCTTCACCCCTTCACCGATGACGAGACGTACCTTTGGGCCTTTGAAGAGGTTGTCCTCCCGCTGATAGGGGAGTTTAAGCCAGAAGTGATGGTGACGCAACTGGGGGTCGATACCTTTTACAGCGATCCCCTCGCACATCTCTGTTTAACCACAAACGGATATACGAAAGTGATCGAGAAGTTGAAGGACATCTCCATTCCCTGGGTTGCCCTTGGAGGAGGCGGTTATGAGGTCGCCAATGTGGCAAAGGCCTGGACCCTGGCCTGGGCAATTATGAATGATGTTGATCTGAACGACGACCTTCCCCAAACCTTCAAGGGGATAGGCCGGCGGCTGGGGTTTCGGGGAAATACTTTGAGGGATTCTCCCCTATCCATCCCGGAAGGGAAGCGGCAAGAGGCCAGGTTGGAGGCCGAGAGGGTGGTGAGGTACCTGAAGAAGGCTCTTTTCCCCAGGATCCTGACCGAGGCCTCCCCATAGAGATCCAAGGATAAAAGTTTCAGCTTTGGTGGAAGTTGGCACATCTTTTGCTTAAAACCCCCCCCCTTTTTGTTTGACTTTCAGCCATCTTTTGTTATAGTTCTACTGTGGCATAACCATACAGGGTGACCAATGAAATATGTAGTAATGGTCGGCGATGGGATGGCCGATTATCCATTAGTGGAATTGGAGGGTAAGACCCCGTTGATGGCGGCAAACACGCCCAATATGGATTGGATCGCCAGAAATGGGAGGGTTGGATTGGTCAAGACTATCCCCCGGGGATTCTCCAGCGGAACCGAGATCGCCAATATGTCCCTCCTTGGATACGACCCCGCCCGATATTTTACGGGGAGAGGTCCCCTTGAGGCGGCCAGCATGAAGGTTTCCCTTGAAGCGGATGATCTGGCCTTTCGTTGTAACCTGGTAACCCTCGGGGTTTTAGGTTCCCAGGTGACCATGGAGGACTTCACCGCCGATCACATATCCTCGGAAGAGGCCCGTCAGATTATCCAGGATATCGACGGGGAGATGGGAACTGAGACAATTCAATTCTATCCCGGTGTAAGCTACCGTCATCTCATGGTATGGAAAGGAGAGGGGGATCGAGAGGGGCTTGAAAGCCTCAACCTTACGCCTCCCCATGACATCGTGGGAAAAGGGATCTTCGATTACCTCCCCAAGGTAGGGAGCGAGGACGGAATCATGGATCTCCTCACCAGATCTCAGATCCTATTAAAGGGGCATCCCGTAAACGTGGCCAGGAAGGAAAAGCGGTTGAAACCGGCCAATTCCATCTGGCTATGGGGTCAGGGCAGAAGGCCCCAGATCCCAACCCTGGCCGAAAAGTTCGGGGTAGAAGGATCTGTGATCTCCGCCGTCGACTTGATCAAGGGGATTGGAATGTATGCGGGGTTGGAGGTGATCGATGTCCCAGGGGCAACGGGGTATTTCGACACTAACTATCGAGGGAAGGCGGAATACGGGCTTAAGGAATTGGAGGAGAAGGATTTGGTGCTTATCCACGTAGAAGCACCGGATGAGGCGGGCCACGGCGGGGACATTCCCAAGAAGATAGAGACCATTGAGGCCTTCGATAAAGAGGTAGTGGGGACGGTACTTGAGGGAATACGAGACGTGGGAGACTACCGGGTGATGGTTCTTCCGGATCACCCCACGCCCATTCCCGTAAGGACCCATGTCCCCGATCCCGTGCCCTTTGCCATATACGATTCCCGTCGCAGGAGGAGTTGGCCTGAGGGGATGAGCTTTGATGAGGAATCGGTCAAACGAGGCGGCGTTTCTATCGAAAATGGCTACCAGATCATGGATATCTTCATGAGGGGTGAGTGAGCCTTGAGGTCGAAGTTTATTTTCATCACGGGAGGAGTTGTCTCATCCCTGGGAAAAGGGCTTGCCTCGGCGTCGATTGGAGCCCTCATGGAGAGTCGGGGGTTGACCATCACCTTGTTGAAATTCGACCCCTATATCAATGTCGATCCGGGTACCATGAATCCCTTCCAGCACGGCGAGGTTTTCGTAACCGATGACGCGGCCGAGACGGATCTGGATCTCGGACATTATGAGCGGTATACCCATGCAAAGATGGGGAGGAGGAACAATTTCACCACCGGGCAGATATACGATGCCGTCATCTCCAAGGAGAGGAGGGGTGAATACCTGGGCGGGACCGTGCAGGTCATCCCCCACGTTACCGATGAGATTAAGGGCAAGGTCCTCGATTTGGCCGATAACGTCGACCTGGTGATTGTGGAAGTGGGTGGGACGGTGGGGGATATCGAGAGCCTTCCATTCTTGGAGGCCATCCGTCAATTACGGAGTGATCTGGGGAGGGAGAATACCGTTTATATCCACCTGACTTTAGTTCCCTATATTGAGACGGCCGGGGAGCTCAAGACCAAACCCACTCAACATAGCGTGAAGGCGCTTCGGGAAATCGGGATTCAACCCGATATTCTCCTCTGCCGGACTAGCCGTTTTCTCACCCCCCAGGTTAAGGAGAAGATCGCCCTGTTTTGCAATGTCGACAAGGATGCGGTCATCACCGCCAAGGACGTGGAGTCCATTTACGAAGTTCCCATCGTCTTCCACCAGGAGGGCTTGGACAATAGGCTGGTCGAATTGCTCAACATCTGGACGGGGAGCCCCAATTTGCGAACTTGGAATAGGTTGGTAAAGAAGGTTAAAAATCCAAAGCGGTCAACCTCCATTGCCGTGGTTGGGAAGTACGTCCATCTGAAGGATTCGTATAAGAGCTTGCACGAGGCTTTAATTCATGGGGGGATAGCCAACGATTGTCGTGTCGACCTGAACTATGTCGATTCCGAAAAGATGGAGAAGGAGAAGGCTGTCGAATTGCTCAAGGGTGCTCATGGGATTCTGGTACCAGGAGGGTTTGGACAGAGGGGGATTGAGGGAAAGGTCAAGGCGGTCCGATATGCACGGGAGAATAAGGTTCCCTTTTTCGGGATTTGCCTCGGGATGCAGTCCGCGGTTATCGAGTTCGCGAGAAACATGGCCGGTCTGAAGAGGGCCAATAGCTCGGAATTCGACATTGATACCACGGCCCCGGTCATCTACCTCATGGAGCAGTGGGTTGATCGGGAAAAGTTGGTCCAGAAGCGGGACATCCACTCCGACAAAGGGGGGACGATGAGACTTGGCGCTTACCCCTGCAAGCTGGAGAAGGGGAGCTTGGCCCTGCGGGCCTATAACAGGAAGATGATTTGGGAAAGACATCGACATCGGTACGAATTCAATAACGGATACAGGGAGAAGTTGACCAAGTTAGGACTCAAGGTGAGTGGTGAATCCCCGGACGGAGATTTGGTCGAGATAATCGAGCTGGAGGACCACCCGTGGTTTCTGGGATGTCAGTTTCATCCGGAATTCAAATCCCATCCCATGGACCCCCACCCACTCTTTCGGGATTTTATCAGGGCATCGTTGGGAAACCAGAGGGGAGGAAGGTCGGGGAAGCGGAAGAGGGGGAGGACTGTCTCCCGGCAGGGGCGGTAAATGGCTACCAGGGAAGTCCATGTCAATTCCGTTACGATCGGGGGGGATAGATCTTTGGTCCTCGTGGCGGGTCCTTGTGTGATCGAAGGCGAGGAGGTGACCCTGAGGATCGCGAAGAGGATAAAGGAGATCGCCTCAACCATCGGGATGGGCCTCATCTTCAAGAGCTCATATGATAAGGCCAACCGCTCTTCCCTCCACTCCTATAGGGGACCGGGATTGGATGAGGGCTTGAGGATTTTGCGTCGGGTGAAGGAGGAACTGGATCTTCCCCTCCTTTCCGATGTCCATCGTTTTGAGGAGATTGAGAGGGCCTCGGCCCTCTTGGACGTGATTCAAGTCCCGGCGTTTCTCTCCAGGCAGACGGATTTCATCATGGAAGTGGCGAAAACGGGAAAGACAATTAACATTAAAAAGGGCCAATTCTTGGCCCCGTGGGATATGCGCAATGTCATCGAAAAGGTCACCTGCACGGGAAATGAGAACTTGCTCTTGACGGAGCGGGGGACGAGCTTCGGATATAATAATCTGGTCAGTGACATGAGATCGTTGGCCATCATGAGGTCTTTCGGCTATCCCGTTGTATACGATGCTACCCATAGCGTTCAACTGCCCGGGGCAGGTGGGGACCGTTCGGGAGGCCAGCGGGAGTTGGTTCCCCAATTGGCCAGGGCGGCTACGGCAGCGGGAATTGATGCTCTGTTCATGGAGGTTCACGAAGATCCTTCCCGGGCCTTGTGTGACGGCGCGAACAGCTTACCCCTGGACGGAATAAGGTCCTTGTTAGCTCAGGTTAAGGAGATCGATCGGATTGTAAAGGATGGTGGGCCATGAGCGTGGAGAGGGCGAAACGAGTCTTGAAGATCGAGGCCGATGCCATACACTGTTTGATGGATAAGATCGATGAGAATTTCGAAAGGGCCGTGGAGCTCATTTATCGTTGCAGGGGGAAGGTGGTGGTGATGGGGGTTGGGAAGTCCGGTATCATCGCAAAGAAGATTGCCTCTACCCTGGCCAGCACCGGGACGCCCGCCTTCTTCCTCCATCCGGTGGAGGGGATGCACGGCGATCTGGGGATGTTGGCCAAGGGGGATGTCGTGATGATCCTCTCAAATAGCGGTGAAACAGACGAAATCTCCAGAATATTGCCCCTGCTCAACCGGTTCGGAAATAGGCTCATCGCCCTTACCGGAAATATCAACTCCAATCTGGCAAAGGCAGGGGATGTGGTTTTGGATGTGTGTGTTAGGGAGGAGGCCTGTCCCCTTGGTTTGGTTCCCACGGCAAGCACGACGGCGACCATGGCTCTCGGGGATGCTTTGGCCATCGTCCTTCTGGAACGGAGGGGATTTAAGGACGAGGACTTTGCTATCCTGCATCCGGGTGGATACTTGGGCAAACGATTGCTGAAGGTTGGAGAGCTCATGCATGCCGGAGAGGCTTTTCCCATGGTTAAAGAGAATACCCGGATGAGGGATGCAATCTTTGAAATAACCTCCAAGAGGCTGGGGGTAACGGGTGTTGCCGACGCGGACGGGAATCTCGTAGGGGTTATCACCGATGGGGATCTCCGGCGGGCCTTGGAGAGATATGGGGACCTGCTTAGCCGAAAGGCATCTGAGGTCATGACACGGAATCCCAAAACGATTGAGAGGGATTCCCTCGCCGCCAGGGCCGTCCAAAAGATGGAGGAATACTCCATTACCTCCCTTTTCGTCTTTAATAGCGGGGAGGATAGAATCCC
>CBDUXJ010000051.1:0-11413 GCA_965371165.1 uncultured Syntrophobacterales bacterium
ACGAAAGCGCTTCCTTCAAGGGTCGCCAGCATTTCGGCCATGCGAATTGGATAACCATCCCGGGCGAAGTCTCGGCCATAGGGACTTGTGGTTGTTTTCTGTCCCAAAAGGGTCGTAGGGGCCATTTGCCCTCCGGTCATCCCATAGACTCCATTGTTGGCGAAGATAATGGTGATATTTTCGCCCCGATTGGCCGTATGAACGACCTCAGCAATGCCAATCGAGGCCAGGTCTCCATCGCCTTGGTAGGTAAATACCATTCGGTCTTTTCTTGCCCTTTTCACCCCAGTGGCAACGGCAGAGGCCCTTCCATGGGGAGCCTCCACAACATCGATATCGAAATAATCGTAGAGGAAAACGGAACAACCAACGGAGGCAACCCCAATGGTTTTGCCCTGAATGCCGAAGAAATCGATGGCCTCTGCAACCAAGCGGTGGGCGATTCCATGGTGACAGCCCGGACAAAAGTGGAAGGGAACATCGGTCAGACTTTCCGGCCTCTTAAATGCCTGTCTCGTGAGGATCAAACTTTCCGGCTGCTTAGGTTTTGCTTTCATAATCTCTCCGCTCATGCCGTCTAGCTTCTAGCAATCTCCTGTTTGCCACCCTTATTTGGAGTATAATAGAGTACATTTGGAACCGATGGTTCCCTGTCTCAAAGGCATGGGCCCCCATCTATTTTTGGTAGTATTTCTTGATCTCCTCGAGGATCTCTTCGGGGGTGGGAATAGATCCAGGTGGTCGACCATAAAAGTAAACCTGGCCGTCGCGTTTTACGGAGAGCTCGACATCCTCAACCATTTGTCCAGTATTGAGCTCCACTGTCAGGAAGGCCTTGATGGATCGAGAGATGGAATGGAGAGCCCCTTGAGGAAACGGGAAGAGGGTGATGGGCCTGAAGAGCCCCACCTTGAGCCCCTCATCCGCGGCCATGTCCAGGGCTGTTTTGACGATCCTCGAAGTGCTTCCGAAGGCAACGACGACCATATTTGCCTCTTCAACCCCCCTCGTCTCGAAGAGAACCTCCCTTTCCCTCACCCTTTGATACTTTTCGTGCAACTTCCAATTATGTTGGGTCAATTCGCCATCGCTTAGGTAGAGCGATTTCAATATGTTCGGTTTTCTTCCCTCAGCACCGGTCAACGCCCACGGTTTTGGAATGGCTTTTTTCTTCTTGGGACCTCTTCTCACCATGGGTTCTTTCATCTGCCCGATGAGGGAGTCTCCCAGAATCAGGACGGGATTCCGATATGTATCAGCGAGGTCGAATGCCCTCAGGGTCAGATCGTACATCTCTTGCACGGAGCACGGAGCAAGGACGATCACCCGATAATCCCCATGGCCACCACCCCGTGTGGCCTGGAAATAATCTCCCTGAGAAGGCGCTATTCCACCTAACCCAGGGCCACTTCTGCACATATTGACGATAACCGCCGGCAGTTCGCTCCCGGCCATATATGACATGCCTTCTTGCATCAAGGAGATACCTGGACTGGAGGAAGAAGTCATTGCCCTGATTCCCGCCGCTGATGCGCCCAAGAGCATATTGATGGATGCGACTTCGCTTTCAGCTTGGATAAATTCTCCTCCCAATCTTGGCAGATGTTTGGAGAAATATTCGGGGATTTCATTTTGTGGGGTAATAGGGTATCCAAAATAGAGGAGACACCCCGCGTCGATAGCCCCCATGGCCTGGGCCTCATTTCCCCTTACGAGTTTCCTTTCCATCAAAGCTCCCTCAAGACGAGAATTCCTCGATTATTTCCACACAGCAATGGCTATATCCGGACAGATTTCCGCGCATAGGGCGCATCCAGTGCACTTCCCGTCGGACTCCCATTTGGCAAAAATGTAACCACTTCCATTAATTTCATCCCCAATACCAATGAGAGCATGGGGGCACACCAAGGTACAGAGGCCACACCCCTTGCATCGCTCATTATCGATTTCAATTTTGGTCATAATCCAATGACCCCGAGCTCGTTTTCCATAAAATATATCATTAAATTCTCGGCTAAAGTCAAGGGCATTGGTCAGGACGAAGCCTGCACACTCTCGAAAGGGTACCTCACTTCTCCAACAGATTACGCCCAGGAACAGGGGAGCACTCCAGACGCCAAATAAACGAAATAAACCAAATAAACCAGATGAACGAGCAAGACGTTTAAGATCTCTGAAAAACTGGAAAAGGAGTTCTGAGTGCGAAATTATAGAGTGTTGCAGTTCTGCAGTCATGTGGTCAGGGCCTTGTACATTCTAACAAATGGTGATGCGAACTTTAGAATGGTCGAAAAAATATTTTGAGCGGCGAAGATAGACTTTTGCAGAGATCTCAAGTTGGATTCTTGACAATCCAGAGAGGATATGGTTTACAGGGACAGGGAAACGGGAGAAATAGCCGCTGGATGTTCGTTGATTAAGGAGGCAGCCATGAAAACGCCACTGTGGACGCCATCGGAAGAACGGATAAAGCAGGCCAACATGACTCGGTTCATGGAGTATGTCAACAAGAAGTACGGAAAGGGGTTTACCTCTTATAACGACCTCTATCAGTGGTCCATCGATAATATCCCGGACTTTTGGGCTTTGATGTGGGAGTTTGGTGAAATCAGGGCTTCGCAGAATTACAATGTGGTTGTCGATGACTCCAACAAAATGCCGGGGGCACATTGGTTCATGGGTGCGAAGCTGAATTTTGCTGAGAATCTCCTGCGATACCGGGATGACCATACAGCCCTCATCTTCAAGGGCGAGGTTCACGATCCGGTCAAGGTAACCTATGCCGAGCTTTACGATAGGGTAGCGCGCTTGGCAAAATCACTGCGGGAGACGGGGGTTACGGTGGGGGATCGAGTAGCAGGGTTCATGCCCAACATGATGGAAGCCGTAATAGCCATGCTTGCCGCGACCAGCATTGGGGCAACCTGGTCCTCCTGTTCGCCTGATTTTGGCATCAAGGGTGTGCTGGATCGATTTGGTCAGATCGAACCCAAGGTCCTCTTCACGCCTAATGGGTACTCCTACAACGGGAAGTCCTTTGACTCCCTGGGCCGTATCTCTGATATCCTCAAAGAGCTCCCCTCTATCCAAAAGGTGGTGGTCGTCCCCTACACGGAGAGGGAACCCGATATCGGCGGCGTTTCCAAGGCAGTTCACTATGAGGATTTCGTATCGAAAGAGAGCGGGCTTGAGATAGAATTCGAACAACTCCCCTTCGAACATCCGCTCTATATCATGTACTCCTCGGGCACGACCGGGTTGCCTAAATGTATGGTCCAGAGTGCCGGGGGCATCCTTATCCACCAGATAAAGGAGTTGATGCTCCATACCGACGTCAAGAGAGCGGACACCATTTTCTATTTCACCACGTGCGGCTGGATGATGTGGAATTGGCTGGTGTGTTCCCTCGCCCTTGGGGCCACCGTGCTGCTTTTTGATGGATCGCCTTTCTATCCCGGTCCTGAGGCCCTCTGGAAACTGGCCCAGGATGAGAAGATAACCATCTTCGGAACGAGTGCGAGGTATATCGCTGCCATCGAAAAGGAGGGGGTTAAAGCGAGAAGAAACTATGACCTTAAACCCCTGAAAGCAATCCTTTCAACGGGATCCCCCCTTCCTGCGGAGGGATTTGAATATGTCTACCACGAGGTTAAGGAGGACGTTCAGCTTGCCTCCATTTCAGGGGGTACGGATATCAATGGGTGCTTTGCCTTGGGGAATCCCATTGGCCCCGTTTATGCTGGAGAGCTCCAGTGCCGAGCCCTGGGCATGAAGGTTGACGCCTTCGACGAGGGTGGAAAGCCGGTCAGAAACCAACAGGCGGAACTGGTGTGCACGGCTCCATTTCCCTCCATGCCCATCTATTTTTGGAACGATCCCGAGGGGGAAAAATATCGGGGGGCCTACTTCGAGAGGTATCCCGGCGTATGGCATCACGGAGACTTTATCGAGATCAGGGAGGATACCGGCGGCGTGATTATCTATGGGCGTTCCGATGCCACCCTCAACCCAGGAGGTGTGAGGATCGGGACCGCCGATATCTATGGGGTGGTTGAGACCCTGGACGAGGTTGCCGATAGCATCGTGGTCGGGCAGAATTGGGAAAACGATGTTCGGATCATCCTCTTCGTCAAATTGGCCCAGGGCGTTCAACTGACTGAAGATCTGGTCAAAAAGATCAAGACTGCCATAAGGGCGAATACTACCCTGAGGCACGTGCCGGCTAAGATCATCCCGGTTGATGAAATCCCCTATACGATTAATATGAAGAAGGTGGAGTTAGCCGTGAAGAATGTGATTCACGGAAAACCGGTCCTGAATCGCGACGCCTTGGCCAACCCCGAGGCATTGGACCTCTACAAGGATCTCCCAGAGCTCCAGACGTAGCGAGAAACTGCAGGGGAATACTGGAGAACACCTTCCACGTTCAGCCCTAAAGAGCCGGAAATCTTCCCGGCTCTTTTCGTCACCGATGGCGATAGCTGTTCCGTTGATTCGCGATTCTCTTTGTCTCTGTAGACGGCTAAACTCCTCCATGAGAATGATTACCGTGGGATTGAGCCTGAAAAATGCGCTTGAGTAGAGATGAGTTTGAGAAACTCGTTTCGAAGGCCCTCGAAGAACTGCCCAAGAAGTTTCGGGATAGGCTGGAGAATATTGTGGTTGTCGTGGAGGATGACCCTCCAAGGGAGATCCTCCGCGGACTTGGGGTGAAGTCTCCTCAACGGCTGCTGGGGCTGTACCAGGGGGTTCCCTTAAAGCACAGGGGAATGAGGTATGGGAATGTCTTGCCCGATCAGATAATCATCTATCAAAGGCCCATTGAGGTCCTTGCCCGAACTCGGGGGGAGCTTCTTCGGCAGATTCGACGGACGGTCATGCACGAAATCGGCCATTACTTTGGCTTGGCCGAATCCGATCTTAGAGAGATCGAAGGGGATAAATGAAGGGGACTTCGTCAAATTCCTGGGTAGATGAAAATAAACCTTGCTCTTTGATGAATTGACCGGACCCTCTAAAAATAAAGGGGGGTATGGGGGTGGTCGACTGGACCCTCAGAGCAGGGTTTGTTAGGTGAAAGGAGGTGATGGAAAAAACCTAACATAATTAGCCGGCGGCGAGCAAACTTGCATCTCTCTGATATTCGCCCATAGCCATTACTGAACTATGCGCCCCCATAGTTATCACTAAAATTATCATAATTCCGGGAAAAAATCAAGACCCGGAGCTCAAAGAAGTTTTTCATAAGGCTATGATCTTATTAGGAATCCCCCATTTTATGGGCTGGCCCATTGTCTGTCTGCTTCAATGCTCGTGAGGGGCATCTTTCGAGGTTAACAGGTTCCGCTTTCTTGATCGGTAACATGATACATCTCCCGTAGATGTCCACCATCTTGCCGTAGCGGTTCTTTCCATGGTATTTTTTTCGGGGTGAAAAATGGTCGTACTAGCCATTGAATCCTCCTGTGATGAAACAGCGGCGGCAGTAGTCGTGGGAGGTGAAAAGGCGCTTTCCAACGTCGTCTCTTCCCAAACCCAGGTACACCGCAAGTACGGAGGCGTTGTTCCCGAACTGGCTTCGCGAAAGCATATCGAGGCCATTATTCCCGTCATAAGGGAGGCCTTACGTAAAGCGGGGATTACCCTGGACCACGTGGAGGGGATCGCGGCTACCTACGGTCCCGGGTTAATCGGCTCCCTTTTGGTGGGGCTTTCGGTGGCCAAGGCAATTGCCTATGCCCGGAACCTGCCCTTCGTTGGCGTTAACCATGTGGAGGGACATCTATCGGCGATCTTTTTGGAAAATCCGCAGTTGCGATTTCCCTTCATTGGACTGGTAGTTTCCGGTGGGCACACCTGCCTGTATCGGGTGGACCATTTGGGAAGTTATGAATGGCTTGGGGGCACCAGGGACGATGCGGCGGGGGAGGCATTCGATAAAGTCGCAAAACTCTTGAACCTCGGATATCCGGGTGGTCCGATAATCGATGAAGTCGCAAGAGATGGAGACCCACAAGCGATTCTCTTTCCCAGGGCTTTCATCTCCAAGGATTCTTTTGATTTCAGTTTCAGCGGGATCAAGACCTCTGTACTTCATTATGTGAGGAAACATCCCCATGACCGGGTAGAAGATATTGCTGCCAGTTTCCAAGAGGCGGTAGTTGACATCCTGGTTTCAAAGGCGGTGCAAGCCGCTCGATCCATCGATTTGCCTAGAATCGTCTTGTCCGGGGGAGTAGCTTCCAACACGAGATTGCGAACTCGTTTTCAGGAGATAGCTGAAAAGGAAGGCTTGGAGGTAAATATTCCTTCCCCCATTCTCTGTACCGACAATGCGGCCATGATTGGGGTAATCGGACATTACTATTTGGAGCAAGGGAGGACATCCCCGCTGACGCTCAATGCCTTTTCCAATTTGCCAATTTAGAAGGGTGGATATCAATCGGGAGGGGAAAATGCGTCAGCAGTTGCCAACCAATTAAAGCCAACCCAATGTTTCCTGGATTTTAGCGAAAGAAAATTCACTCTGAAGGTATTTCCTGCCGATTCAAGAAAGTCTCCGATGGTCATGTTCCCTAAGGAGAAAATCGAGGTAACAATAGAGTGAAACGGATGGAAATGATTTAATCATTGTTCAGGAGCTCAGGGGGCAAATTATTACTCATGTAATAATGTGTTATTGGCTTCTGAAACCGAAATTCCTGCTATGAATGAGAATAACTCCATCTTTGAATTGAGGGACAATAGGAGCAATATCGATCTGAGCACAGGTATCAATATCTTTTCCCAAACCTAAACCAATGAGATACTGTCCCCACTCAGATTGAATGAGCATTTTTCGAATGTCTTTTTTATGAACACCATATAAGATTTGTGTTACCGTAGCCGTGTCACTTTTTTCCAGCTCCTCCGGTAAACTTCCAGTTAATCTGTCAACGATCATCCCGGCACATACGGCATCTCCCAGGGAGAAGACACCAAAATCGCCGGAACAAGCGATGAGGACATTAGTGTTGAGGGTAAGTAATTCACTGCAGACTGCGGATATATTAAGGAAAGAGGCAATAAGAACCTTCCTGGCGCTTTGCAATTGGTGCATCGCTTTTGTGCCATTGCTCGAGGTAAATACGATATCTTTTCCCTTAACGATCTCTTCCTGATAATCATCGGGAGAATTACCGAGATCAAAGCCCTGAACCTTGACCCCTCTTTTGGCCCCCCCGAGGAGAACTTTCCCCTTTTCGAATCTTTTAGAGGCCTCTCTCGCTTCCTCGATGCTGGTTATGGGTATGAATGAAGAGCACCCATTTTTCAGCGCCATTACCGCCGATGTCGTCGCCCTCAAAACATCGATAACAACGCCGATTCTATGCTGTTTATCCTTGTATTGCACTTCATCAGCCGTAAAAGCCACGTCAACCTTCATCATCTATCCTCATAGAACTCACAGGACGAATTCTATTCCTTGGCGAAATTGGCAAAATAGCGTGGTCCTCAGTTAAAAATATCTGGATCAAAACAATCCAGCAAAAGCAAGAAAAAGTCAAGAAAAAACCATCTAAACGATCTCAACGAAATTAACCGAACAAACCAGATAAACCAGATAAACCGAATAAACCAGTTAAACCGCGCAAAACCGAAGCGCCCGTAGGGATCATGAGAGGGTGATCTCTATACCAATGCTTTCCGAATTACGCTATACTCTTGAAAATCGCTACGAGGGAAGGGGAAAATTAAACCCCTTGGCATTTCCTTCGAACTTGTTGAGAAGTTTCATAGGCAAGGACGATATTAGAGAAAGAGAAAAGGGGGGTAAAGACTGCTCGTATGACATCGGTGAGGACACTTTTGGCCAAATATTCCATCTCGCCGGCCAAGAGACTTGGTCAGCACTTCTTAACGGATAAGAGGATCATGATGGCGATTGTTCGGACTGCTGAGGTGAATTCGCAGGAGACGGTGGTGGAGGTCGGCCCCGGGCTGGGAGAGATGACGAAATTGTTGGCCTCCAGGACAAGAAGGGTGATCGCCATCGAGGTCGACGAATCCATGGTGGCCATGCTGAGGGATCGCCTGGCCGATTATGAAAACATCGTGCTTCTCCGTGGAGATGCCCTAAAATTCGATTTCCTGAGGGAATTCCGGAAATGGGGTGAGAAGCTTAAAGTGGTGTCGAATCTTCCTTACAATATTTCCACGCAACTTCTGTTCCGTTTGGTGGAGATGAGGGAGGCCTTTTCCGGCATGACCCTCATGCTCCAGAGGGAGGTGGCGGAGAGAATTGTGGCCAACCCAGGGGGGAAACAGTATGGGATACTATCGGTCCTGCTTCAGCTCTATTGCGATACATCAATCCGGCTCATTGTAGCGCCCTCTTCCTTCTATCCCCGGCCCAAGGTCGAATCAGCGGTGGTGAGATTTGATTTTCTTCAAAAACCTCGCGTCGAGATTCAAAATGAACCGATTTTCCGCAAAGTGGTAAAGGCCTCCTTTGGGCATCGCCGCAAGACCCTAAAGAATGCCTTGAAAAATACCGCCTTTTTCAGTGTGAAGGGAGAGGAGATTGAGGTGAATTTACGGAAAGCTGGGATCGACCCAAGGAGAAGGGGGGAGACTCTCACCCTGCAGGAATTCGCTGCTCTCAGTGAGGTTCTATCCCAGGGCATGGCCTCCGGGGATGACTCCGCTGAGGGGAATTTCGGGGGTCGAAGCCCCAGACGCCGGGGTATAGAGAGATGAGGGCAGCTTCAGATCTAACGCAAAACCCGCCGTTTGTTGTTATGTGAGAAAGAATAGCGCCATTTGGAGAAACTGCCGGGAGGCCCTTTTGTACGTCTCTCACAAAGGAGCTGATTTTGCATGGTCGCGAGCGAATGGAAGAGGGTTGACTCTCAAAAGCTTTTTTCGGGTAACTTCACAAAAAGGGTTGACATGTTTCCTAAATAAATTTACTATGTTATGTAAAAAGTGCTTGACAATTGTCGGAAAAATTGATAAAGAAAATACGTTTTGAATAGGCACGTAGCTCAGGGGGAGAGCGCTACCTTGACGCGGTAGAAGTCGGCGGTTCGAAACCGCCCGTGCCTACCAATTTTTGACCTCGCTTCTTTTGAGAGGTTAGATCTGTATCCTGCTCAGACATTTTGATATTGAATGAAAAGGCATCATTAGTGAAACCCCTTTAATGATGCCTTTTCTTGCTTTCTCAAGAAGAAAAAGGGAATGGAGCAGATAACAATTAGCATATCGGACGGATCCGAAAGGCGGGTAAATAAGGGCACCACCATCGCGGATTTGCTAAAGGCATCCGGGAAAGATCTAACGGATCAAATCATAGCTGGGAGAGTAGATGGAGAGCTGGTGGATCTGAGTACTCCCCTGGAACGTTCCGGCTCCCTAGATTTTGTTGCCCTGGATTCCGAGGATGGACTGAACATCTTACGGCATAGCACCTCCCACGTAATGGCCTACGCCGTCAAGGAGCTCTTTAAAGGGGTCAAAGTCTCCATCGGTCCTTCAATCGAGAAAGGATTTTATTATGATTTCGACTACGAAGGGTCCTTTGCCCCCGATGACCTTGTACGGATCCAGGAGAAGATGGCCGAGCTTGTCAAGCGAGATATCCCCTTTATCCGGAAAGAAATTTCCAAAGCCGAGGCCATCAGGCTCTTTGAAGAGCAAGGGGAGACCTATAAGGTTGAAATCTTAAAGGGATTGAATGACGAAAACGTCTCCGTCTATCAATCGGGTGATTTCGTAGACCTTTGTCGGGGCCCCCATATCCCGTCAATGGGAAAGATCAAGGCCTATAAACTTCTCAGTGTAGCGGGGGCGTACTGGAGGGGAGACGAACGGAACAAAATGCTGCAAAGGATTTACGGAACGGCCTTTGCCGACCGGGATTCCCTCGAGGATTATCTGGGAAGGATGGAGGAAGCCAAACGACGTGACCATCGAAAATTGGGCAGGGAGTTAGATCTATTCAGTATTGACGAAGAGGCTGGGGCCGGATTGGTAATCTATCATCCAAAGGGGGCGCTTCTCAGGACAATTATAGAGGATTTCGAGAAGAAGGAGCACCTAAAACGAGGGTACCATATCGTCATGGGGCCCCAGATCCTGAAGAAGGAGTTATGGGAGAAATCCGGGCACCTTGAAAATTACCGGGAGCTCATGTATTTTACCAAGGTTGACGAAGCCGAATATGCCTTAAAACCGATGAATTGCCTTGCCCATATGCTGATCTATAAGTCTAAAATCAGGAGCTATCGGGATCTGCCGATAAGGTATTTCGAACTGGGGAAGGTGCATCGGCACGAAAGGAGTGGTGTCCTGCACGGCCTTTTGAGGGTCAGAGAGTTTACACAGGACGATGCCCATATCCTGTGTAGGCCTGATCAATTGAACGACGAGATAAAGGGTATCATCGAACTGGCTATCGATTTCATGAGGGTATTTGGCTTTCGTTACAATATGGAAGTCAGCACTCGGCCCCAGAAATCCATCGGTACCGATCAAGATTGGGAAAGGGCAACTGCCGCATTATTGAAGGCCATGGAAGATAAGGGGCTGCCGTATAGTATCAATGAAGGAGAAGGTGCATTTTATGGTCCAAAGATCGATGTAAAGCTTGAAGATGCCTTGGGGAGACAATGGCAATGTGCGACAATCCAGTGTGATTTTACCTTACCCGAACGATTCGACCTCTCCTATATCGGAACGAACGGGAAAAGGAACCGCCCCGTGATGCTTCATAGGACGATTCTCGGGACATTGGAAAGATTTATCGGTATACTGATAGAGCATTATGGGGGTGCATTTCCCACCTGGCTTGCGCCCGTCCAGGCAATCCTATTGACGATTACCGATAAGAGCATTCCGTATGCGGAGGAGGTTTTTCGATCCTTGCTCGATAAGGGGGTTAGGGTGGAGAGGGACTTCAGGAACGAGAAGCTGGGACTGAAAGTGAGGGAAGCCCAGCTGATGAAAATTCCCTATATGCTGGTTGTCGGGGGCCGGGAAGAGGAGTCCAATACCATCTCCACTCGGGTGAGAACGGGGGAGCAGTTGAGGTCAATGAAGGTAGAGGAATTTGTTGCAATGGTCGAGAGGGAATGCCTCATCGAAAGAAAGGATGAAAATCCGAACAACATGGCAAGGAGGTGAGAAGGGAAATTAGAAAGCAGGAAAAAGAGGTACGGCACGAAGTAAAGGTTAACAGGCGGATTAGGGCCAGGGAAGTCCGGGTGATAGATCCCGACGGGAAGCAGTTGGGCATCATGCCATTGGATGATGCTCTAAATGCGGCAGTGGGCATGGATTTGGATTTAGTGGAAGTAGCGACGAAATCTGATCCCCCTGTCTGCCGGATTATGGATTACGGGAAATTCAAGTATGAGCAGAGCAAGAAGAG
>CBDUXJ010000052.1:0-11236 GCA_965371165.1 uncultured Syntrophobacterales bacterium
CATCTGGAGCTTTTTACTGTGCCGTCTGATTTATGACTTTTTACGAGACCATCAACATTCAAGTAAATATTATTATTCTTAAGGAGAAAGATGGTGGGAGAGATCATCACAAGGACCCTGAATTTCTTGAGAGTGCACATGAACCTCTTTATCGGTATTGTTTTTATTATCCTGGGAATCGCCATCTATGTTCTCAGCTATACCGAAGCCCCGGGGACTTCCGACTGGAGTTTGTCCCCTGCCTTCTTCCCTCGGCTTGCCGCAACCTTTATTTCTGGCCTGGGCCTCTTGCTGATTGTCATTGAAATGGTTTTCACGGAGAGAAATTATGTTTCCGTCTTGGGAGTAATCCAATGGAAGGTATTCTTTTTTGTCATCGGGACCATTGCTATCATAACATTCTACATTTCCCTCATTAAGTGGCTTGGTTTCATCATTTCCACTATTTTTACCATGGCGGCAATGATGGTACTCTACGGACTGAGACGATGGGTATTGATCGTTCTGATTTCGGTTTGCGTTCCGTTGTTCATCTACTTTTTTGGCTTGAAGGTTATGTACGTGCTTTTCCCGGTCGGGGAAGTCTTCCAATAAGTCTTTAGGGGGAGTCTCCATGATTGAAGTGTTACAACAGTCGCTCGTACTCCTGTTCCATTGGTCCAACCTCCTCGCCCTAACAGCGGGAACGATTCTCGGTCTCACCGTGGGAGCGATCCCGGGTATGCAGGGATCCATGGTTGTTGCCATTGGGCTCCCCGTGACATTCTTCTTGCCTGCTGAGACAGGGATTCTCTTACTCCTTGGCATCTATAAGGGAGCCAATTTCGGGGGCTCCATCCCTGCAATCCTCATCAATACTCCTGGAACGATAGCTGCGGTAGCTACCACCTTTGACGGATTCCCCCTTACGAACCAGGGCAAGGCAGGCAAGGCCCTTAAGATGGCCCTGTATTCCTCGACGATTGGGGACGCGTTCAGCGACGTGATTACCCTTTTGGTTGCAGTGCACATTGCCAGGATCGCGCTCAGGTTCGGGCCATTCGAATACTTCGGCCTTTTGTTTTTCACCTACATTATCATTGCGGTGGTCTCCCGAGGATCTACCGTTAAGGGGTTACTGGCAGCCGCGTTGGGTCTGGCTTTTTCAACGATGGGGACTGATCCGATTCAAGGGGTCCCGCGGTTCACATTTGGCTACTCAAATCTCCAGGGGGGAATTAACCTCGTGGCGTTCCTGATGGGACTTTACGCCCTCTCTCAGATTATCGTGGAAGTTGAAGGGATGATCGCTTCGGGGAGGGCGACAAAGGCGACCTACACCCCCTCACCAAATCCCGATGATAATCGGGTGACCTTCAAGGAATTTAAAGACTGCTTTCCTACTATCGTAAAATCCGGGTGTATTGGCACAATTCTGGGGGCTTTACCGGGGATAGGTCCCGCCATTTCCAGCTTCGTCTGCTACGGAGAGGCCAAGCGATCGACCAAGGATCCCGACAAATTTGGAAGGGGAGCCCTTGAGGGAGTAGCAGCAGCCGAGGGAGGCAACAGCTCGGTTTGCGGGGCCAATCTCATACCACTGCTTACCCTCGGAATTCCCGGAGATATGGTAGCAGCCGTTCTTCTTGGCGCCTTTATGATCCATGGCATGCAACCGGGGCCTCTTCTCTTCAAGGAGAGCGGGGTGATCGTTTACGCGATCTTGCTCGGGATGATACTCATCGATGTGGTCATGTTTATCGTTGGTCAACTCTTCATTAAGGTGCTTATCGCTGCCGTGAGCGTTTCAAAAGCATTCCTTTACCCTATAGTTCTTGTTCTCTGCGTGGCGGGGATGTACGCTTACAATAGCGATATGTTCGATGTCCAGGCAATGTTGTTTATGGGGGTTGTCGGCTACGTTCTTCGGAAGCTGGGCTTCCCGCTGGCTCCCATGGCCATTGGGTTTGTTTTGGGATCCATGACCGAGGAAAAAATGCGACAGGCGCTCATCCTCGGCAGGGGAAACCCCTTGATTTTCTTCTCCCACCCCATTGCCGTCGGTTTTTTCATCGTGACCATTGCAGCAGTCGGCTGGTATATCTGGTCCGAGTATCGTAAGGGCAAGCAGGCAAGAGAGGAGAAGCCCATCCACCCAACTGCGGTGATGGATGGGCTTCCTGACGAATAGCAAAAAACCGTTTACTTTCCTTCCTTCAGAATCGGGATCAGGTTCTTCGCGTCCTTCCATTCACCTTCCCACTTCTTCTGCATATCCTCTCCACTCAGGTACATAATCCTGTCGCCCGTACGTATCCCCAGTTTAACTACGCTCTTGCTATGGAGGATCTTCCTGAAACCGTCTCTGAGGAATTGTACCCGATCCGCCGGCGTTCCCTTGGGCACAGCGGGGGAAAGCCAGAGCGTGGTCGGGCTGATGTCCTTCCCGAGGACTTCCTTGATCGTCGGTACGTCCGGAAGCGTTGGCCATCTCTTCGTGTCAGAGACCGCCAGGGGAATCAGGGTTCCACCCCTGATGTGAGGGCCGGTAACGCCGGGCGTTCCGCCGGTTGCCATGGTATGTCCCCCAAGGCATTCCTTCACGGCTCCCGCGCCTCCCTTGGTAGGCAGATGGACCATTTTCCCCTGGAGCCCTTCGGCCTGTATGAGTCGCGCGAAGGCCGTGTGAACGTACCCGAAGCGACCACTGGATGAGTAGACGATCTTGCCAGGGTTCGCCTTAACATACTTGATCATTTCCGGAAGCGTCTTGAAGGGAGCCTTGGGATTGGCTACCAGGACACAGGGGCTTGCGACCATCTGGGCGATGAAGATGAAACCATCCTTGCCGAAGGCTGCGCGTTCAGGGTAGGCGACGTTTTGGTTAACCATGGCGCCCATTCCCATTATCCCTATTGTGTATCCGTCTGGTTTAGCTCGGGAGACGTACTCGGCTCCCCGGATGCCCGCCGCTCCGGTTACGTATTTCATGATGAGAGGTTGGCCGAGGTATTCTGCTGCCACGCTGGCAACCATGCGGCCGGCAATATCCCCCCCTCCTCCCGGAGGCCATGGGTCAACCAGGGTGATGGGCTTGGAAGGATATTTATCAGCGGCCAGCCCAGTGGACCCAAATGCCGTGAAAGCCAGAACAAAGGCAATGAGCAAAACTAACTTACTACCAGATCTTTTCATAATATAGTACCTCCTCTCGTGATTTGTGCTGTATGTTACACCTTCACCTCATTTCTGCCTTACTTCATCACCTCCTTTCTTCGGGGCCCAGCAGCAGACCTATTAGGCTCACAGGGAAAGTGCTTTGCCTTCCCTGATTGCCGTGGCCTCGGGAAACCTCCGAAACCCACCATGACGATCCTGAATCACCCTCGTAGCGAACCGTTTACACCTCGCAGAGTTCAATCAGGACGCCTTCTGTGGTTTCGGGCTGGAAAAAGGCTACGCGGCCGTGGGCTCCGGGCCTGGGGCAACCCTCTGCCAATTTGGCCCCATTTTTCTCGAAATCACGGATGCTCGCATCCAGGTCGTCCACTTCAAAACAAAGGTGGTTAATGGCCCCCTTTTGTGATCGGACCACCTTGTGCATGGGATCCCACCCTTTGTCGGGGCTGAAACTGAGGAACTCAACCAGGGTATCTCCAATCGGAAAAAAGGCGATTCTCATGCCGTCTTTTTCCCTTTCGATCACCTCATTGCAGGTTAATCCAAACCCCTCGAATTTCTTGATCGCGCGATCAAAATCTTCCACGATGATTCCTATGTGGCGCATCTTCTTCAGCATGATCCCTCTCCTCCTTTCCCGTGCAAAAGCTCTGCGACTTTGCCGAAATCCTCTATTTCTTCAAGGTGCATGATCCTCTCTTGGATTTCCACAACCCGTTTATCCGAAAAAATTGATCTGGCAAGGGGTTCGTATTTGCCCCTGAGCTCATCCTGCGGCAGGGGATTCATACCATCCCCATGGGGTATCTCACAGAGATTTTCGAACTTTTTCCCATCTACTAAGTGGATAACGGCTCGAGCGGGAAATTTTTCCGGGAGGAGTTTGTCGAGATCGGGGTCGTGATGGCAATATATCTTGTTTATGAGATCCTGGACCTGCGAAGAATGGAGCCAACCCTCGGTATGTTCCTCAATGAAGGCTCTCCTCTTTATGATTGCCATCGCCGCCCCGAAGTACATGCTATGCATGGCTTCAACCACATTCCTGGGCGCCCTTTTTTCATCTTCCGGTTCGACGACGAGTCTGAAGGCGTTTCCGATCATGTAGATATCTACCCTCTCGATATCCTCCGGTTTCAGCCCATTCCCCCGGACGATGGCCAAGACTGCGTCCAAGGCGGGGTGCTCATGTCGGCAGGCCGTATGGATCTTGATCCCGGTCCTCAGTGTCTCATAGACCTTTCCCAGATCCTTTAGGATGAGCTCCGGGTGGGTATTTTCGGAATAGGATTCGAGGAACCCGTACTGGCCTTCAAAGATATCCGTGGGTGCGTCGAACCCCTTCTGCGCCAGCTGGGCCGCCAGTATGCCATTGTGAGCGGCCCATCCCGAGTGGAAGGCTTTCGTCCAGGAGCCCGCCACAATATAACGGAAAGATCCGGATGTCTGGCTTCCAGTGATCCCCAGAGCATCGATCATCTGTTGTTTGGTTAAATTCAGAAGTTTGGAGGCCGCTACCGTAGCTGCAAAATTACCGCACGTTGAAGAAGGGTGAAACCCCCGCTTATAGTGTTCCGCATAGTTAATGGCCCGCCCCAGCCGAATGATGGTTTCATACCCGAGGACAGCCGCAGTGATGAGCCTCTTCCCATCCACGTGGTACTTCTCACCCATTGCCAGAATCACGGGCCAAACGGGTGCGCCCGGATGAAGGGAGGAAGAATTCTCGACATCATCCAACTCATTCGGCTTCACGAAGGTTCCGTTTGCCAAGGCCGCATACTGCTGGGGATATTTTTCGGAGGTCCCGATTACGGTACAATCTCCCCGCACGTTCAAGCTCTGGATGAATTCGAGCATTGTTTTGCTGGAATCTGCAAGGGTCCCATGGGCCGCCGTGCCGACGAAATCGAGACCCAGTTTCTTGACGTATTCGATAACCGCCGACGGCAGTTCCTCATATGTGAACCCCACACAAAAATCCACGTAATCACTGGTGATGCCCATCGGACTAAACCCCATTTATTTTATTCGGAAGCGTCACCTTTCCTTGAGTACGGACAGGTATCCTTATTATCGTACGGGAACGGGAAGAGTAATTTTTTCCCTCTCTAAAACCACTCCTTGAGGTCCTATCTCTTCTTCAACTGTGCATATCCAGCCGCAGTCCTCGGGGGACCACTGACACCTAATACAACCAGTTCATCCTCCCCAATATTCTCGATGGAGTGAACGGCATTCCGGGGAACGAAGGCGAGCATCCCTTCCGTCACCATTGCTTCCTCTCCCTGGATTACCGCCTTGGCAGTTCCCTTCATGATATACATGGCGTGTTCCCATTCATGGGAGTGCGGTTGAGCACCCGCTCCGGGTTGAAACCGGGCTCTGACAATCCGGAACTCCTTTGCCGGAGGAATATCTGTAATCACCTCCACCTTAACGGAGTCATCGTGGGTATCAGAAAAATACTGTGACCTGTCTTCTTCAAATGTGTTGTAGAAGTACCGCACGATTATCTCCTTTTTCGATTCTTTATGAAATCATTCGTATCGAAATATTCTCACTGACGCTGGGATCTCTCAATCTGATTGCATAGCCTCGAACATGGAGGCGTATCGCCCCAGTGTATATATGACCCCCGGTTTGTCAAGCTTTTTTTGGTCTTTTTTGGGCCTTCCTCAAGTCCCTTGGTGGGAAATACCGAAATGTGAAACGGTCAGGCGAGCAGGTAAGAGTGGACTACGCTGGGAGACCCAAATCCAATAGTTCCAACCCAGGTATGCGGTAAGAGCCCTTGCGACCCTTGGGGGAAATCTGCGGGGATTTAAAGGAGATTTTCGGAGAATACAAAAGTAGATCATCTATTTGATGCCATTTCGAGGGAGAATAATGGCAGTGATAAAGCATCCAGCCAGGGTACGAACCAAATAGTTGGTTTTCCCGTTCTCCATTTAGTTTGCAAAAACTTCCGAGAACTTTACCCGTTACATATCTCTAGGCATTAAGGGATGGTAGTGCCCATTCCAAATCTAAAGCAACTAAGCATCCTTTCGTGGGCACTCCATTTTTATCCCAGCGCATCATTTGATAGTAAATCTCCTGGACTTCTTTAAGAACATCAGGATCAATCTTCACATTTCTTAATGGTCCCTCCGAAGGGGATGTATAGAATCGATCAGGAAGTTTATCGTCATTCCGGGTAAATCCTTCCCTGAGATTAAAGATTCGCATAAGGGTAATACCACGCTCTACTGCTTTCATGAGTCTCGAAGTAGTTACCTGCCATCCTGTGATAGCAGCGACCGCGTCTCGAATCTCAGCAACGCTCCAGGGAACAAAACTACACAATCCCAAGTAATTGGGCATTTCCCTCCAAAGCCCCATTTCATAGGCCAATCGAGCTTTACGTGAACTCAATTCGGAGGGAGGAATGAGCTCGGATACATTGAGACTATCCCAGTCTCCGAAAATGCCAGGAAGGGCATCATCCATCACACCAGAAACATGATCTGCCCCGATTCCATGCAAGCTGTAATGAAGTCCGAGGCCCTGCTTATATCTCGGTTCGTGGTAGGGTACCTCCAACCCTTTTACGTGTATCGCAAATTTCTCTGATTCCTTTCCGATTATTTCCGCAGCTTTCTTAGTCCCTTTCGCCAACAAATCACCGATCCCCTGCCGTAATGCAATTTTTTCTATCATTTTTACCATTCCTTCTGCATTGCCAAAATTGAGTTCGATTCCGTCCGTATCTTCCAGGGTTACTATTTCATTTTCAAAACATTCCATGGCGAATGCTATGGAAGCACCTGTTGATATGGTATCGAGGCCGTACCGGTTGCACATTTCATGCGCCTTCGAGATTGCTTTCAGGTCATCGATGAGCAAGTTTGACCCGAATGAAGCCAGGGTTTCATATTCAGCACCTCCGTAAGTCGAGTCGATCTCCCACGGCCCCTCCTCAATCTTGACCTTCTTCTTACATCTAATGGGACAATTGAAACAGGCTTCCATCCCATCACCGAATTCACTCATCAGAGTCACCGCATCGATCTTTCCAACATTGGGGAAAAGGCCCCCCGAAAAGTTACGGATTGGCAGATTACCCACGGCTTCAAAGGCCTTCATGTTTCCTCCAGTTCCGTATTTCTCCATGGGACAGGTTTTATATTTTCCCTTCATAATGCGATTTAATTCCACTATTTTGTCGTTATCTACGGCTAATGGACGCTTGTCTCCTTTTACGGCTACCCCTTTCAGCTTTTTAGACCCCATCACCGCTCCCATACCGCTTCTCCCGAAGGCATCAATGCAATCAAGAATAATATTGGCATAACTTACCAGTAGCTCTCCACCGGGGCCAATGATTGCAGTCCGGTATCTTCCCTCCCCAATATCCTCTTGGAACCAATCCATTGTCTGCCTGACCTCATGACCCCAAATTTTACTAGCGTCTCTGATCTCTACGATATCATTATGAATCCGAAGATAAACGGGATTTCTTGCAGCTCCTTCGATAATCACTGCGTCATAACCGGCTTTTTTCAGCTCTGCACCCCAATAACCACCAGCCTCAGATTCTCCACAAGTGCCAGTTAACGGGGATTTGGCCCCGACGCTGCACCTCCCCGTCCCGATTAACTTGTGTCCCGTTAAGAGGCCCATGGCAAATATCAGTTTATTTTCAGGTCCTAAGGGATCTGTATGGGGCGGTACTTCCTTGAGGAGGGTGTGCATGATAATCCCTCGTCCGCCAAGGTAATGCTTATAATAGGATTCGTCAGGTTCCTCAACGGTAATCTTTCCATTTTCCAGATTGACTCTCAGTAGTTTCCCGGTGTATCCAAAATTGTCCTTCTCCATGTCAACCTCCCTTTTTCCCCAATAGTAATTTTCCTTCGATTTTTTAACCCTCTTTCATTTTTTTTCTTGGCTTGAACGCACCAGCACAGTTTTAATGACCTTCCAGTTTTTACCTACGATCGTACCACTCGTCTATATTGAAATATCAATCTATATCATATCTCCGAGGGAAAACTCTTTGCAAGGAAAGATTTTTGGAGGTTCCTGAGTTTCCAGGGAACACCGTTGCCCGTGGGCATAATTTGCTGGAGAAGTGGGGTACCCGTCGAGTGGTTGAGTATCCCTTCCCTGCTTTTCGAGTTTTCCTCGAACGCTTCGATTCCGTACGGGGCATTGATGGGGGTTTCGCAGTATCCGCATCATACCAAGAACAGGAGAACTCCATCTGGTTCACGATGACCTTGGCGCAATTAATTTCTCCAACAATGGGAGGTTGGAGCGATCGGGCTTTAACATTCCCTGCTCGATCTGCTTGTCCAGGGAAGTGATTGCCTCATTTAACGGCGTCGGGACTTTTGCCTCGCGCCCCTTCCTCACGACAAGCCCGTTCAAGAATTCCACCTCGCTGCGGCGGCCCTTAAGGTGGTCCTGGAGAATGCAGTTCAGAGACTTCTTACCGATGGTAGAGATGAGTGCCATGAGAGTCTTCTTCAACACCTCATCCGTTGAGCCAAGGAAGTCCTCCACACTCAGACCGAAGATAGGTTCCAATCGATATCCGAGGGTTGTGCCAACGTGCATACTCTCCTTCCCGAGTTTGATGCAGAGTTCCAGGAGTTGAGGGTTTTGCGTGACCTCCCAGTCCAAGATCCCAAGGATTCCGCAAATCGCCATGAACATGCAGTTGAGCACCAACTTGGTCCATTTGGCCCCCCATATGTTCGTGGTCACTTCTGTTTTACCTACTGCCCTGAGGATCTCCGCAACCTCTTGAACGCGGGGTGTCACTCTGCCGTGGAGTTCACCCAGGGCAAACCATGTGTGGGAATGGTCGGTGTTGCGTTTCACCAGGCCTGGTTCGAACATCTTTGCGGACAGCTCAACAACACCGCCAATATCTCGTTCGTAGCCAATGATGGGGGCGATCCATTCGTCGTTGAGACTATTCTGCAACGAAACCAGCACTCCGTCTCGTTTCAGATAGGGTTTGATAAATTCCACCATCCAACGGGTATCGTAAGATTTTGCGGTGAGAAAGACTATGTCAAATTGGTGCTGCAATGTACATACCTCGCAGATATGAATAGCCTGTACCGGTGTGTGCAGTTCTTCTCCCGAGCTCGTCATGAAAATCCGAAGTCCCTGGGCTTTCATCTCCTCTATGTGAGCGGGCCACTGGTCAATGAGCACGACATTGTGTCCCCCCTTAGTGAGATCGGCCCCAACACAGCTTCCAATGGAGCCCGTACCCAAGATAGCCATATTGCCGTTCATGTTTCCTCCTTACAGTATTAATTGACCCGCTAGGCGGTTGAGGCCTTACCCGATGAATTTACCTTGCCAGATGCCTGAAGGTACAGATATCAAAGAGTTCTTGGAGATCCGGCTCATTTTCCATATTCAGGATGATATCCTTCGTGTGTTCAATCTGATTATCAGATAGAACACCCTTGCAATACTTGCGATAAATATCCACCACTTGATCCATGGTGAGGGGGTACTTTGGTCCCCCATAGGGTTGTTCCATGAAACCCGTGAGGGTTTTGCCGTTTTCCAGTTTTATATCGAGGCGACCCTCTCCCGCGTAGTATCGTTTCGGGTACTCCGGATGATATACGACTTTGACCTTCTTCCTCGTCTCGGCTATGAGGGGGTCCCGAACTGCCTTTTCGGTATTGGTCTCCAGCCCACATTCCCCGTGAACCATTTGGTAAGCTAAGATGTGCTGAATACTGAAACGGCTGTCTTCGGTATCCCTCGGCTCCGGGCGGTCAAGAATATACCTTAACTCATCAAAATGCACCACGACTTCCTCGATATCGTCATGCTTGAGCTTGTTTTCTCTCATGAGATCAGCTAGGTTATCGACGAAATTGTGGTTTTGAAAACAAAAGCCCCACTTCTTAATCCAGGTGTAATTGGTGTAGAAGGGCGGCTTTCCCAATTCCTCGGTCATCTTGTCAAACTCAATTTTCCCATCACCACCCCCGAGCATGTCCAAACATTTCTCTATGGCGGGATTACTCGTTGCGCCATTCTTGGCCAAAATGGCATTCAAAATACCATTTCGACAAACAGTAGCCGATTCCCAGTAATGTGCGTCCGTCCCCCAGGTATGGATATAACCCAGCCCTTGGACCATCGCCAGGCCGAATGATGCCTTGGTCTCTTGCTCGGTCAATTCAAATGCCCGAGCACAACACGCCGTGGCCCCATAGATCCCGATAAACGGGAGGTTAGCTATTCCGAGGGGTTCGGTCACTACCCCTGCCCACATCGCGATCCTGTTCTGCATCTCCTGGCCAACATACAAGGCCACTATTGTCTCCTGCCCGGAGAGCTTACACTTCTCCGCTGCGGTCAACAGAACCGGCCAGGTCGTACAGTCACTGATACCGCCGCCTGGAAACTGGTCATCTTCCATCTCCGATGCATGGGCAAAGAATCCATTGAGGAGGGCTGCCTGGGCCACATCCGTCCTGAACCCGCAACCGTAAACCCCACATTCCGGCCTTCCAAGGTTATCCCTCGCGTATCGTATAACCTTCTTGGAGGTAGGGGCAGCCGAGCCGAGGACCATTCCCATCACCTGTTTGAGCATCAACTTCTTTACGTATTCGATGACACTTTCATCCACATCGTTAAATTCCGTGTGAACAACGAATTTCGCAAAGGTTTCTGCAAGATCCATCCGCGTTCCTCCTTTCCGCATGCGCACATTACTTGAGGCTTTGATCAGCTACTGAATAATATTGGCACAGAATTGTTGTCAAGGAATTTTTGAGAGAAGTTACCCGCCTCACAGTTCTCATACCAAGGGTTTCGAGTTCAGCTATGGAGGGAATAATACTCTTCATGAGTGTGCATTCTTGTTTTTTCGCTTCGTAATCTCCGAAGGGACCCGGTCAGGGGGATGGCTGAGATTACTTCTCCCTTCCAACTCCTATCAGGCTGGTTTCCCCTTCCGTTCGGCCAAGCTCACGACGAAGCCTGGTTGCCTCTGATGGGCGCGCCACTTCTCCAACAGATTACCGTCGTGGGCAATGATGTTCGC
>CBDUXJ010000053.1:0-11232 GCA_965371165.1 uncultured Syntrophobacterales bacterium
GAAGCGCATTAGGCGACGTCCGCGCTCGGCAAGGGCCTGATAGTCCCCCAGTGCCTGTGAGGCAATGAGGGTACCGAAACTATATGGCTCACCGGGGATAGCGATATCCCTCTCTGGTTCATGGGTAATCTGAATGAAAAGCCCTTTATTCCCATCGCCTTTGTGCAGTTGGCCCGTGGAGTGCAAGAAGCGGGGGCCGTAGCCAAGGGTAGTGGCAACCTTCAGTTTGTCTCGCAGGGCGAGGCGAATGCTATCCAGGGTCGCATCGGTCTCACTTGTTCTTGGGATGTAGGCCATCAGGGCCACGTAGTCCCCAGGGCGAGCCAGTTCCACAAAATCTGCAAAGATCTCCCTTATGTTGCCGGCGCTTCTGCCAGTGCCGCCGAAGACTTCAATGTCGCCTTCAACGAGGATAGGGGTATCCGCGGGGAGATTTCCCTTTTCCCCTAAGGCCTTCAAGAGCTCTCGAGCCTTGCTCTTGGCAGCCTCAACGTTCGGCTGGTCAAAGGGATTGATGCCGAGGACCGCGCCGGCCGCCGCAGTTGCCATTTCCCATCGGAAAAATTCCCCACCCAGATCTTCCTTTTCATCGAGGGCAATTCGCACAACCGGGTGTCCGGCAGCCTCGAGGGCTTCGAGGCCATTGTCAAGGGCCTCATTCTCGTCCCCCTCCATTCTCAAGTAAACGAAGAAGCGGTCGTCGCCGTAATGACCCGGGGCCCCGAGTTTCTCGTCGGCCACGGGCAAAATACCCTTGCCGTTCTTTCCAGTGCTCTCGGCGATGAGCTGCTCGACCCAGGCCCCAAAGGCGGCGATACTGGGAGAGGCGAAGAAGGTGACCTTGTCGCGGCCGGCCAATGCAAGCTCACCCATGGCAGACCCCAGGGCTAACCCCGGGTTTTCGGCCACGGGCACGCAGTAATGGCTGGCATGGACCATGGTAATGGTTCGGTCGAGAAGCTTGTGCAGGTTCATGCCGATCAAAGCGGCCGGGACGAGACCGAAGTATGTGAGGGCGGAGTAACGGCCACCCACGTCAGGTGGCGAGGAGAAGACGTGGCGCAGCTTTTTCTCAGCGGCGAGAGCTTCCAGGGGAGAGCCGGGGTCGGTGATGACCACGAAGTTCCTACCGGGGTTGTCTTTTACGGCGCTGACGGCGTTGTAAAAGAACTTGAAGAAGGAGAGGGTTTCAGTGGTACCCCCCGATTTGCTGGAGACAAGAAAGAGGGTGTTGGCTAGGTCAACACTGTCGGCGACGTGCTGAACGGATGTGGGGTGTGTGCTATCGAGAACGATCAGGGATGGGGAGCCTGGCGCGTTGGCAAAAGTTGTCATAAAGACCTCCGGGGCCAGACTGCTGCCCCCCATTCCCAGTAGAACAACGTCCGTGAACCCCTCCTTTTTGATCTCATCGGCGAAATCAGTCAGGGAATCCAGGTAGTCGTGCATTACCTCGGGGATGGTCAGCCAACCGAGGCGGTTGATCAGATCCGGGGTTAGGGCGGCCTTTTCGGGATCAGGCACCCATACGGTGCCGTCTTTCCGCCAGATGCGGCGAGTCATGTTGGCCACACTCCATGACTTCTGGCGGGCATCGACGGCATCGGCATAGCGACCCAAGGTGAAGCGGTGTTTGCTCACCTCACCGGCTACGATACACTTCTGTTTTCGGGCCAGCGTCTCCATCAAGGAGTCGAAAGGCCTTTCAAAGAGGTCCACTCCCTCGTCTTTTACCCGTCGGGTTATGGCGTCCAGGTCGATGCCGAGGTTTTTGAGGGCCGCTAGTTGCTTGGGCACGTCGGCCAAGCTCTCGGTCAGACTGAGCCGGGGTTGGCCGTGGTCACGGAAGGCATCGAGGGTTGCAGGTGGGACGGTGGAAACGGTATCGGGGCCGATCAACTCCTCGACATACATCACATCACGGTAATGCGGATTCTTGACACCGGTGCTCGCCCACAGAAGGCGCTGAACGCGAGCGCCACGGTTTTTAAGAGCGATAAAGCGCTTGCCCTCATAGGTCTCCTTAAAGCGCATATAGGCTGTTTTGGCGTTGGCAATGGCGATCTTCCCCCGAAGGGGGGAATCATCTGGAAGCAGCTTATCCACGGCAGCATCGATCCGGCTGACGAAGAAGGAGGCAACGGATGCTATCCTTCTGAGGTCGCCGCCCGAATGGGCAAGCTTCTCCAATCCGGAGAGGTACGCTTCGGAGACATCCAGAAAATCCTGAAGGGAGAACATCAGGGTGACGTTGATGTTGATACCCTCCCCGATCAGGGCCGTAATGGCAGGAAGGCCTTCCCGGGTGGCGGGTACCTTTACCATCACATTGGGCCGGTTGATGGCGGCAGAGAACCGCCGCGCCTCGGCTATGGTGCCATCGGTATCATGGGCAAGCCGGGGCGAAACCTCCACACTCACATACCCATCCACGCCATCGGTTTTTTCATAAACAGGGGCCAACAAATCAGCCGTGGTCTGGATGTCTTCAATAACCAACCCTTCATACAGGTTTTCCGGGCCAGCATGTGGATCCTCCCTGAGTCTGGAGGTCATGGCTTCGTCGTAATCGGTGCTCCCGGCAATGGCCTTTTCAAAAATTGCAGGGTTGGAAGTGACCCCGACAATTTCGCCGGCATCGATCATCCCTTTCAACTCCCCGGAGGTGAGCAACCCCCGGCGAATGTTATCGTACCAGATGCTCTGACCGAACTTCTGGATCTCGATGAGTGGATTATGATTCATCTTTATTTCTCCTTTAGTATCTGTTCAATCTCCAGTCATAGTCTTGATAGTATACTTTTATGTGTTCTGCATTTTCCTCGAGAAACTGCCTATCATCTCTTTCATATAAATACGGAGCAATAAATCGCAATCTTTGCGCAAGGGTTTTTCCGAAGTCCGCTGCATACCACGTAAAGATGCGAGAAAGGGAAATGCGATTTTCTCCCCTTTCGATAATGATGCCTCCGCCATTCAAAAAGGTTTCTCCGGCAATGGTGAGCTCTTTTTCCAATTTTTCCGGAGTGTATACTTCGATCGGCGGGCAGGAGGATGACGCACAGACGAGGGTAAAATGGATGCGGGGATCAATTGGTTTGATGGCGAATTTAAGGCGTGGGTCATTTCCTTGAAATACCTTGAATAGGGAGTTGGTGGGGCGCCTGTTGCCGCGGAGAATACCATGTTCGATATCGTCAGGGGTAAAGAACATGTCATCGATCTGATACTGGACACGTCTGAAGAAGTTCCTTACCTCTTTGACCGAATCCCTTATTCCCAGTTTTATTACTCCATGGATCACGATGACGTTATACAGATTGATCCAGAAAGCAAGCCGTTCCTCCCTGCTTTTGAGCTCCTTGAGTTCCATCTTCTTGAGGCTATAGCTCAACTCCACGTATTCCCTATATGCCTCTGATCTTTGCATCTGTTCATAGGAGACTCGTCCTCGTTTCGTATCGAAGAACGCCCCTCGGAGAATATTCATCGAATCTTTGAGCCTCATGGCAATATTCTTTGTTGGAATGTCCTGCGGAGGTCCTCCATCGTTCAGAACAATTCTGCTTGTGAGGAGGAGCTTCCGCCGGGGCAAGGCTTTTTCCCGTTCTCCCTCGGCAGCAATTTTACCCTTTGCTTGGCGCAAGGCGATGACGCTGTTTATATAGCCAATATGCGTAAAAGCTTGAGGAAAATTGCCCAAAGCCTCTCTCCAATTGACATCATACTCCTCGGAGAAGAGTCCTAGGTGGTTGGCAATGCCTTCAATACGCTTAATGAGAATCTCGGCCTCCTCAAATCTTTTTATTCCAATAAGACAGTCTATCAACCAAAAGGTGCAGAGCAAAAACGTTCCCTCACCTCCGGGCAGACCGTCCTCCCCTACATAGCGATAGAGAAAGCCATCATGTCCAAGCTCTCGCTGGGTGGTTTCAATCGTTGAAACGATACGAGGATCATCAAAGGGGAGGAATCCGAGGAGAGGCATCAGTAAGTTGCTCGAATCCAAAGTGTCAGTTTCATAGTGCTGGACAAAAGACTGTTTTTTCCCGTTCCAACCTTTTTCGAGAACCTCTTCTTTTATCTCAGCCTTTGCTTCCTCCCACTTTTTCAGATCAGCTGGGAATCCGTATCTGCGCGCTATGGTCAGTCCTCTATCCAGTGCGACCCAGCACATCATCTTCGAATAGACGAAATGATAAGGGCCACCCCGTACCTCCCAGATGCCAGAGTCTTTATCCCGCCAATGTTCAACCACATAATCACAGATGCCACGCAAAAATGGCCATAGTTCGGAATCTATTTTTCCTACATAGTCCGAGAGCTTCAGGGCTGCATCCATGATCTCTCCATAGATGTCAAGCTGCCTTTGTGATGCCGCTTCGTTTCCTATGCGGACAGGTCTTGATCCTTTATAGCCATCGAGGTGAAGGAGTTCTTCTTCAGGCAATTCCGCTTCGCCACGCAGTCCATACATGATCTGCATTTTTCCGGCTCCGTGTTCGAAGAGCAGCATTTCGATCCATCTCAGATAGCCCTGGGTTTCCGATAGGTGTCCCAAATTAAAGAGGGCCTGGAGGGTAAAGGACGTGTCTCTGACCCATGTATATCGGTAATCCCAGTTTCTCACTCCACCGATCTCTTCAGGAAGGGAAGTCGTGGCAGCGGCTGCAATGGTACCGGTTGGATTGTAATAGAGAAGTTTAAGGACAAGGGCGGCACGATCAATCATTTTCCCATAGGGACCCACGTCTATAGTCCGGCCCGTTTCGCCTCTCTTTAACCAGCTTCGCCAATATGCCTCGGTCTCCCGTAAAGACGTTGCTGCCCTTTCTCGATCAAGTTCAATCGGCTCTTCCGCATCATAACTCAGAAGTAGCCACAACTGTTCCCCCGCAGAGAGGCTCCATTTAGACTCAGCTTTGCCATCACTGAGCCTAAAGTCATGAGTAGCGGAGAGGACGATACTCTCGCCATTTCCCCTGGCTACTATCGCCCCATTGCGTTTTTCGAGGGAAGTTCTGGCTCGCGCATAGTCAAATCGCGGTTCGAAAACCGCTCCCACATCGACCTCACCTTTGGAAACCTCCACGAGACGGTATAACTCGTGTTGTTCTTCCTCGAATTCTTCTTCACCGCCGAATGGGATCGGCATAAAGTCGGTGATCTGCAAAACTCCGGTCCTGGTTCTGAATTTAGTCACGAGAATATTTGTCTCAGGTATATATTCCGCCACCGAGTCCCAATCATTCAATGGGGAGATGGAGAACCGTCCTCCTTTCTTATCATCGAGCAAGGCAGCGAAAATGCTCGGAGAATCGATGTGTGGTAGGCATAACCAGTCGATAGATCCATCGAGCCCAATGAGGGCTATTGAGTCTAAATTTCCGATTATCCCGTAATCACTGATTTTCTTGTACACACGTAACTCCGTTAGACATTCAAACCAGAATTACATCACCTCTCCGCCCGACTTGCATCTGTTCATCACCGCTTCACCCTCTGAGGATAAATGGCGCCTCCTTATGCCAAATCTTGGCCACAGGCCCGGCCTTTCAGATGGAAGAAGAACTTGAGCCCCTTTCTTACCTTTTCGGAGAATATCTTGCCTGAGAGAAAGGTCCCGGCAACCTTTTTATTGATCTCCCCGAGCGTTGGATATGGATGAACGGCAGAGGCCAGGGTTGAGAGCTTGACCTTTCCATTCATGACAGCCACCCACTCACTGACCAAATCTCCTGCCCGGGGTCCTAAGATCTGAATCCCAATGGGCTTTTCCTTTTCATCAAGAAGCATCTTAATCTTTCCAACCTTTTCACCCTCAGCGAGGCTTCTGTCGTTGTCCTTGAATTCCTCCGTCCAGACGGAATACTCTATCCCGGCAGCCTTTGCCATTTTTTCGTTCATCCCGATGCTCGCAAGTTCCGGGTCCGTATAGGTGCACCAGGGGAGGAAGGTGTAGTCGGCCTTTCTAGGGAGATGAAAAATCGCATTGCTGATCACAATGCCCCCCTCATATCCGGCCGCGTGGGTGAAGATGTAGGCTCCCGTGACATCTCCTGCACCATAGATATGCTTATGGTTCGTCCTCATCCTTTGATCCACTTTGAGGCCCTTCCGATCATAGGCAACGCCTATATCTTTCAGCCCCAAACCTCCTAGATTCGCTTCCCTCCCCATGGCAACCAAGACGGTCTCCGTCCTGAGATCGATCGTTTTCCCCTCACCTGTTTTAATATTGACCTCCCTTTCATTTCCGAGGTCCTTCGTTCTGACAAATGAGGAGTTCAGATAGAACGTTACGCCTTCAGCCTTTAAAACATTCATGACTTGATCCGCCATGTCTTTGTCTTCCTTACTGAGAATCTGATTGCTTCGCTGAACAATGGAAACCTTCGTTCCCAAGCGGCAAAAGGCTTGTGCCATCTCGATGGCAATGGGACCGGCCCCGAGAACTATCATGGATTTCGGCAATCTTTCCAGGGAGAAGATTTCCTTATTGGTAATATGGGGCGTCTTATCCAGGCCCTCTATCGGAGGAATGGAGGGTGAGGAACCAGTGGCGATGACCCAATTCTTGGCCGTATGGGTTTTCCCATTTAACCGGATGGCATGCTCATCGACGAAATGCGCCTCTCCAAACTCCACCCTGACACCGAGCTTGCAGAATCTCTCCTCGGAGTCGTGCTTTTGAATGATGCTGATAACCGATTGGATCCTCTTTGCCACTTCTCGAAAATCCACGGGCTTAACTTCCACAGGTGGAAGGCCGAATTGTTCGGCGTTTTTCATTAAATGGTAGACATGGGATGTTCGAATAAGCGTTTTACTGGGAACACACCCGAAGTGAAGGCAATCCCCACCGAGTTCCCTTTCCTTCTCCACGAGAATGGTCTTCGCCCCAAGCTGAGCCGCTCCGGATGCAACGGTTAAGCCTCCAGATCCCCCGCCCAAGATACCTATATCAAAATCATACTCCGCCATGATACCCTCCTTCAAAATCACAAAGTAATAATGTCAAGTGCCAAAACCCCGTAACAATTTCAAATGACAAAATTCAAATGCCAAAGAGAAAATTCCAAATGCCAAAACTTCTTTTTTGTTTGTCATTTGCGCTTTATTTGAACTTTGACGGGCTGTTGCCCAAATCTCTTGGAGCGAACATTAAAGAATTTTTGCTAACCATTCTTAGTGAAGCGGAACGGCCGCAAATCTAATGTTTGAGTCCAAAGGGCGAGTTTTAGATTTGCAGTGAAGCGAACTTTAGAATGGTCAGAAATTCTTTTCAGAGAGCGAAAGAGGATTTGGGCAACAACCCCTTGAGCTTTGACATTTGTCATTCTATTTGGGCTTATGCCCAGACTTCACCCCCTTTGGAGCTCTTGAAGTCCTAAGAACGCGGCTCCCCAAAGCCCACTTTCTTCGTTCTTATTGAGATAGACCGGTATTTTTTCGAGCAGTGCGGACAAAGTCCTCGAGGTGCGAAACTCACTCGCAAAGGCCTCGTGGGTAACCAGGCTCGGAACTTTGGGGGCCACTCCTCCAGCGATATATACACCGCCAAGGGCAAGGGTTTCCAGGGCATAATTTCGGCATGCCCTACCAAAGAATCGAGCGGCCCAAACGAGGGTTTTTGAATTCGGAGTGAGTTTCGCTGTGACCTCCTGGGGCTTCAGTGTTTCCCCCGTCAGAAAACGATGGACGTAGCTCAAACCCTTTCCCGAAACCACGGTGTTGGCTGTTACATATTCTTCCCCGAGTTCTCGCAAGAGGAACTCTTGAAATTCGAATTCCCGGTCCGAGACAAAAGGAAAATTGGCGTGGCCTCCCTCAGAGGGCACCGCCACAAATCCGCCTGATCCATCGGGCACAAGGGCAGCCTTTCCCAGGTTGCTCCCAGCTCCGATCACAGCTACCGTTGCATCGAATATCATTTGCCCCGGCAATATCTGTTCTGCTGCTTCCGCAATCGGCGAGCGGCAGGCAAAGGCCTGGGCAACAAAGTCGTTAATCAGGAAACACTTATCAAGGCCGAACGCTTTTTTTGCGGTGGGAAGATCGATATCCCAGGAAATATAGGGGGGCGAGCAGTACACCCCGCCCTCGACCGGGCAGGCGACGGCAATCACTGCGATATCAGCCCCCTCAGTTCCGAGGGGAAAATCTCTCGCCCCTACCTGTTCGACTAAATCGCCAAAAGAACCGAATTCCTGGGTTTTAAGCCATTGCGTTCCCACAAGGGAGAGTTTCCCCTTTTGGTCCACCTCAAAATGGGCGAATCGGCTATTTGTTGCCCCAATGTCAGCGGTCAGAATATTTTTCATACTGAGTTCCTATAAGGTAGTAATTTCAAATTTCAAAAGCCAAATGCCAAAGAGAAAATTTCAAATGACAAAATCCAAATGTCAAAACTTCTCTATTTGTTTGTCATTTGTCATTATAATACCGCGACAACTAGCCTCCGCGAGCAAAGGCGGGATACAATGACATACCACCATCGACAAATATCGTGGCCCCATTCACATAATCCGATTCATCAGAGGCTAACCAGACGGCAACAGCTCCAATATCCCTCGTCTCTCCAACCCGCTTGTAGGGAATGAGTTCTAATAATTTGGCCTCTGCCTCAGGAGTCTCCCAGGCACTCCGATTGATGCGTGTCTTGATGGCGCCCGGGGCAATGCTGTTCACGCGAATTTTATGGGGGGCAAGCTCCTGTGCCATGGTTTTCATCATCATCATGATGCCCCCCTTTGAGGTGGCATAGTTGACATGACCGGCCCAGGGAATCGTTTCATGCACCGAACTCATACAAATGATTTTCCCGGCGGCAAGGGACCTTTCCGGAACAACGCCGCGGCGAATAAATTCCTTGGCAGCTTCCCGGGCACATAAAAACTGGCCCGTTAGATTGATATCCAAGACAAGCTGGAATTGATCCAACGTCATATCAATGAACTTGGCATCCTTCTGCACACCTGCATTATTGACTAAAATATCGATGGTACCGTATTTCCTTAACATGGTTTCGAACATTGCCAGTACATGATCTTCTTTGCTGACGTTGGCTCTCACCGCAATCGCCTCACCCCCGCCATTCCGTATATCCTGTACAACACCATTGGCAGCCTCTTCGTTGGACGAAAAATTCACGACTACACGTGCGCCTGCACCTGCTAAGGCTTTTGCAATGGCTTCTCCGATCCCCGAACTTGCACCCGTGACCAATGCGGCCTGATCCTTCAAAAGATCGCGTGCCTTGCCCAGTAAATCATCACGAAATGAATTCTCCATGGTTATTCCTCCCCTTTGATCTTTTTGATGATTTTTGGGATGAAGAGGGAGAAGACAAAGAGGCCCACGGAGAAGAAAACCTTGAAGGAGAGGAGTTCTCCCCAGTTACCGCTTGCCCAAACCTCTTTGAGGGTACCCACGAAGAAGGTGAAAATGAAGGTCCCTACGATGATGCCCAGCCCCGTGCCGAAGACGTAATCCCAGAACCGCACTTTTGTTAACCCCATGCCGAAATTCATAGGGGTGAAGGGGAAATAGACGAGCCGCAGATAAAGGGTTGTGGCAAACCCGTTGCGCTCGATGGCGTCGTCGTATTTTTTCAGCCGGTCCCCAACCAAGGAGGCGGCAAACTCCCTTCCAAGGGTTCGTCCGATCCAAAAGGCAGCACTGGCGCCGACCATAGCCCCAACCCACACATAGAGAAACCCCCAATAGGCCCCGAAAATGGCTGCGCCCAAGGCGGTCAGCAGGGTGCCGGGTACGAACAGGCATATTCCCACGGTATAAACCAGCATATACAGCAGGGGAGCCCAAATACCCGCTGTTTCCAAAAACCGACTGAGAGCTTCGGGGGTAAGAAAACCTTTAACTGGAGTAAAACGGATCACGTATATGGCTACGAAAATAAAAACCACAAGAATGGATGCCTTTATGAGGGCTCCTTTACGATTCTTCGTTGGGTGTCGAACTGCTTCCATCGCTCTACTGCTCCTTTCTCGATTAATGTTGACGGCTTCGTAAAAAGTCCATCTGCCATTCGACAGGCTCATGGCCCTGAGCAAAGCCGAAGGGCTGCGTTGCGCTTCATCTGGATCTTTTTTCTTTGCCGTCTGATTTCAACTTTTTACAATGACGCTAATGTTTGGGGATTACTCTTTTTCCATCATGAATCCTAACGTCAAATCATCAGTCCCAATAGTACTCATCAAAACAATAGTCCAACCAATTAAGGTATAGTTTTTGTCTCGTTAAATGAAATAGGGTGAAGACAGTATTCTTTGACGTGAAGGACTGTATATCAGGAATGGTTGTCTTAACAGCCGTAGTCAACATAAGGAAATTTAGAAATAGGTATCAATGACAATTTAACACAGTTCGAAGGTGCCTGAGGGGTGCTGTATTCCCAGGCTGCTATTCCTTCGGTTTCCTCACCGATAAACCTCGATGTAATCGAGATAAGAAATGGATTTTTCGCCCGTATTGTCCGAGTCATTCATAATCGCTATGCTCGCAATCGGGGGAGGTTTTTCGCCAAAAGCTTCTTCATAATCCTCTATGACATTCACGTCATGAATGAGCCATTTTCCAATGTTCGAATCGCCCTTTTGTAGTAGAATCATTTTGGCCTTTTCGGCATAAGCATTGGTAATTATGGTTTCACCGTGCTCCCTGTTAGCCCAGATATAATTGAGACTGCTGTGGGGAGGATATTTCCCATAGATCAATCTTGCTGCATTGTACTTGAGCCTTTCCAAGAGTCCCGCTTTTTCAGGATCGTACTTAAATACGATATAGATACGGAGCGGATAGTCGTCCCCGGATTTGGTTTTAGCATCGCCATTTCTATAGACATTTTCAACTTTCCATCGCCATCTCATCCTTGAATACTGGTAGATGTTAAATTCTTTTGTATAGAGAACTGCCGATGCCGATGCATTGCTCTCCGCTTTCAAATAGCTCTCCGAACCATTGGATTCAATGGTATAGGAGGTATGTTTTTCTATTTTTGGGAAATAGAGTGGCTTCCAACTATTGAGGTTGTCGAAATCCTCCCGAAGGAGAAATTTCCCTTCCTCAGAATAGGCTTGTGAGGGGACAGAAATACACAGCAGGATCAAGTTGTATGTCAAGAAATTCCTGCACATAGAGTCCATAATCATTATCACCGTGTTTCACGCTCCGGTCGGGATGGAAAACCACATTAATCCACACGGATGG
>CBDUXJ010000054.1:0-11228 GCA_965371165.1 uncultured Syntrophobacterales bacterium
ACCCCACTTCTCCAGCAGATTTCGCTCATGGACAGCGGTGTTCCCTACAAACTCAGGAAACTGCCGTAAAGAGTTTCCCTTGACAATATTGAGAGCGCAATACTATAAACCGAAGGGGGGATCTAAATGGGTTTACCTTTATCTGACATAAGGATACTTGATCTTTCACTCATCATGGCTGGGCCTTACTGCACCCTGATTTTAGGGGATTTGGGGGCGGAGGTAATCAAGATCGAGCGACCTGGTGTCGGCGAGGGCGCACGAGGGGTGCCTCCCCACTACTTCGAGGGTGAAAGCGCATATTTTATCGCGATGAATCGGAACAAGAAGAGCATGACCCTCGATTTAAAAAGTGCAAAAGGCAAGGAAATCTTTTATGGGCTCGCAAAATCTTCAGATGTGGTGGTTGACAATTTTAGACCAGGAGTCGTCAAAAAGCTCGGAGTCGATTATGATACCCTCAAAAAGATAAACCCTCGGATTATCTGCTGTTCGATTTCTGGATATGGTGAAACGGGCCCCCTCAAGGACCGACCTGCCTTCGATCTTATCATCCAGGCCAGAGGGGGTGTCATGAGCTATACCGGGGAACCCGGACGAATGCCCGCCAGGATGGGCGCACCCATGGGTGATTTGGCGGGTGGTCTCTTTGCTGCCAACGGCATATTGGCCGCACTCTATGAGAGGGAGCGAACCGGTCGAGGCCAGAGGATCGATATCAGCTTGTTGGACTGCCAGATCTCATTGCTCACCTACCGCGCCCAGTACTATTTCGTTGGAAATGAAATTGCGCAACCCGTGGGATCGGGACACACTTCGATCCATCCGATAAGGGCATTCAAAACGAAGACCTTTGATATTGTGATTGATTGCAACATGCAAAATATCTTTGCTGAATTGTGTGATGCCATCGGAGCCTCGGACATGGCCGTGGATCCGAAATTCTGTTCCAGGGAGAATCGATTGGAGAACAAGGATGAACTGTACGATATCTTAGAGAAAGTATTCCTCAGCAAGACCGGGGAGGAGTGGTTGGAACTCCTGGACAAGAGGATTCCCATCGGCCCCATCAATACCATCGACAAGGCCCTCTCAGATCCCCAGATACTGAGCCGCAATATGGTTGTCGAGGTTGATTACGGGAATGAGAAGAAATTGAAGATTCTGGGCAATCCCATCAAGATGTCCGAAGTCGACCAGGAAGTATTCAAAGTCCCGCCACGGTTGGGCGAACATGCTGAACAGATCTTGGAAGAAATATTAGGGTATTCGCCTGAAGAGATAGAAGAATTGAGGCAGGGGAAAGTCATCTAGATTTCCCGGGACGAACGTTTAGGGGAGTATGAAAATGACCGAAGAGGCAAAAAGATCCGAGAAAAAAGGCGAGAATCCGGAGCTGGATTCCGACCGTATAGAAACCAACACGGGAGTTGGAGTTAAATTGTTCTACGACCCGGAGGATGTGCCTCGATTTGACTATGAAACTTCCCTTGGGGATCCAGGCCAGTATCCTTACACCCGCGGGATCTACCCCACGATGTATCGTGGAAAGCTCTGGACAATGCGGCAGTATGCGGGTTTTTCGACTTCCGAGAATACCAACAGTCGATTCAAATTTCTCTTGGACCAGGGACAAACAGGGCTCAGCCTCGCCCTCGACCTGCCGACACAGCTGGGGCTGGATTCAGATGATCCGCTGGCAAAGGAAGATGTTGGCAAGCTGGGCGTCGCCATCGATACCTTGAGGGATATAGAGGAGATCTTTGAGGACATTCCCCTGGATAAGATCAGTACCTCTTTTACGATCAACTCCACGGCCAGCATTATTCTGGCCATGTACGTAGCCACCGCCGAAAAGCAGGGCGTTGCCCCGGACACATTGCGGGGAACGATTCAGAACGATATCATCAAGGAGTATATCGCCCGAGGAACGTACATCTTTCCTCCCGAGCCTTCCATTCGATTAATCGGGGATACCATCGAGTATTGCATCGAGCGCATTCCCAGATTCAATTCCGTGAGCGTCTCTGGAACCCATATCTGTGAATGCGGGGCCACCCCAACTCAGGGGGTGGCCTATCCGTTCCTGACGGGGATTGCCTATCTTCAGGAGGTCCTCGACCGAGGCTACGAGATTGATGATGTCGCACCGCTGCTGTCTTTTCACTTAATTGCGGGTGGAGTTCAGTTCAACTTTTTCCAGGAAATTGCCAAATTGAGGGCAGCCCGGCGGTTGTGGGCAAAGATCCTGAAAGAGCGTTTTCGCAGTAAGAGCGAGAAAGCGACGCGATTGAAGTTTTCCACCGGGGGGATGGGTGGGGGCATGACGGAGCAGCAACCGCTGAACAACATTGCGCGAATTGCCTTCTATGCCCTTGCGGCAGCCCTTGCCGGATCACAATCCATGAATCTTCCCTGTTTTGACGAAGCCTATGCCATCCCCACGGATGAAGCCATTCGGACGTCCTTGCGGATTCAACAGATTATCGCTTGCGAGATTGGCATACCCGATGTTGTTGATCCCCTGGGAGGTTCCTACTATGTCGAGTCATTGACCGATTTCTTTGAAAAAGAGATAGCCGCGGAGATGGAAAGGATTGACTCGCTCGGTGGAATCCTCCGGTGTGTGGAAGATGGAACGATTCAAAGGCAGTTGGCGGATCAGGCCTACCAGGTGCAGAGAAAGTTCGAGTCGGGCGAAATGACCAAGGTGGGGATGAATCGATTCCAGATTGACGAAGAAGAGAGTGAACTGGAAGTGTTTGAGGTAGACCCAGAGACGCGCTCCAGACAGATCGGTCGGCTCAATCGGATCAAAGACGAGCGGGATAACCAAAGAGTAGAAGCGTATCTCGAAGCGCTTAAGAGGGCTGCGGTTGATAGGGAGAACTTGATGCCTTTCATCCTTGATGCGGTGAGGGCCTATGCCACGGTGGGAGAAATTGTTGGACGGCTCAAGGAGATGTACGGAGAGGCCAGTCAGGTAAGTGTTTTTTGAGGTGGGCGGTTGATGTCATCCAGAAGAACTATCAGAGTTTTGATTGCGAAACCCGGGTTGGATGGGCACGATAAAGGGGCCAAAATCGTGGCCAGAGGACTGAAGGATGTTGGGATGGAAGTGATCTACACTGGGATCAGGCAGACCGTCGATTCCATCGTGCGGACCGCTGTTCAGGAGAGCATCGATGTTATCGGATTGAGTATCCTTTCCGGCACCCATCTATCCATTTGCGAGGAATTGATGGAAAAGATGGTGAAGGAGGATGTTGGGGATAAGATCGTCCTGGTCGGGGGGATCATTCCGAAAAAGGACGTGAACCGCCTGAAGGAGATTGGGGTGGCCGAGGTGTTTAGGCCCAACTCCACCATTGAAGAAATTGCTCGTTTTATCCGGGATGAGGTTCAAAAGAGGTGAGACGAGCAGGTAAGGGGATGGGAAATTGAGTCACGAAGATAAGCTTGATCTTTTGAGGACGAAGAGAGAAGAGGCCAAGTTGGGGGGTGGCCTCAAGAGAATCGAAAGGCAGCATAGCAGTGGCAAGCTCACAGCCCGGGAGAGATTAGAACTGTTGCTGGACTCGGGGAGTTTTTCTGAGCTCGGCATGTTCGTTACCCCCCAGCCGACATCCTTCGGCGAGTTGGAGAAGAAGTTCTATGGGGACGGGGTGGTGACGGGATCGGGGTTAATCGATGGCAGAAGGGTGTATGTATTCGCACAGGATTTCACGGTAATCGGAGGTTCTTTGGGGGAACAACATGCCAAGAAGATCTGCCTGGTGATGGAAAAAGCGATCCAGATAGGGTGCCCGATCATCGGGCTGATCGACTCCGGCGGAGCACGAATTCAGGAAGGCCTAGGCCACTACGGATCCATTTTTTACCGGAACACGCTGGCAGCGGGTGTTATCCCCCAGGTCTCTGTTATTCTGGGGCCGTGTGCCGGAGGAGCTGTCTACTCTCCAGCCTTGAGCGACTTTGTGTTTATGGTAGAGGGAATCAGTCGGATGCATATCACCGGTCCCCAGGTGATCAAAGCGGTAACAGGGGAACAGGTTACCTCAGAGGAACTCGGTGGAGCAGCAGTCCATCATACCCGAAGTGGGGTAGCCCATTTTGTGTCGAAGGAAGAGAAGGAATGTCTGGATTTAGTTAAAGAACTTCTGAGCTATCTCCCGTCCAACAACCGGGAACTTCCCCCCATCCGATCCACTGAGGACCCCATTGACCGAATGGGAGAAAACCTTGAGGGTTTCATTCCCGATGATCCCAAAAAACCCTATGATATGAAGCAATTGATCCGTTTGGTGGTTGATGATGGGATATTTCTTGAGATCCAGGAGGGATTTGCCAGGAATATCATCATCGGCTTTGCCCGGCTCAATGGACATCCAATTGGGATTATCGCCAACCAACCCCTTATTTTTGCCGGTTGTCTCGACATCAATTCCTCGGATAAAGCTGCACGATTTATTCGGTTCTGTGACGCCTTTAGGATTCCCATTGTCAATTTCGTGGATTGTCCCGGATATCTCCCCGGGACCCAACAGGAATATGGGGGAATCATTCGCCACGGAGCGAAGATGCTGTATGCCTATTGCGAGGCCACGGTCCCTCGTGTTACGGTGGTTACCCGGAAGATCTATGGTGGAGCCATGTCGGGGATGTCGGTCAGCAAGCTGGTTGGTACCGACATGACTGCGGTTCTCCCCTCGGCCGAGATTGCAATTATGGGACCCGAAGGGGCTGCGAATATCATTTTCAAAGAGGAGATTGAAAAGGCTGAAGATTCTGAAGCGATGAGGGCGGAGAAAGTGAGGCAATACCGAGAGCAATTTGCAACCCCGTACGTGGCGGCCGAAAAAGGATGGATAGATGCCATTATCGAGCCCAGGGAGATTCGGCCCTTTTTGATCACATCTCTTGAGAGGCTCAAGGGGAAACGGGAGAAGCGACCTGAAAAGAAGCATGGGACCATCCCCCTCTGATGTTTTGAGAAGAAACATTTTTCCTTTGGCAGAAAACTCTAAAAGGAGTAGCCATGTTTGAGAAGCTTGACCACATAGGGATCGCAGTGAAAGACCTGGACCAAGCGATGAAGCTTTACAGGGACACCTTTGGGATTGAACCCAGCGTTGTCTACGAATCCTCTTACACCAAGGCAAAGATCGCCTTTTTCCCGATAGGTGAGGTGAGAATTGAACTGATGCAACCGGTTAATCCTGACAGTGTGTTGGGAAAGTTCTTGGAGAAGAAGGGTGAAGGAATCCAGCATATAGCCTATAAAGTGAAGGATGTTGATAGGAGCCTCGGTGAATTGCAAAAGAAGGGGGTCCAACTCATTGACAAAAAGTCGAGGAAAGTGAGAGAAAATGAGAGGGTGGGCTTTTTACACCCTAAGAGCACCAATGGCGTCCTGATTGAATTGATCCAAGAGGAATTACCAAATGTGGATAAATATATTTAAGTTGTTTTAGAATCAACGCTATATATCAAGCAAGATATTAATAATTCTTGCTAATAGTATGAAGAATTTTCACATCTGGGTAAAACCCAATTTCCCTCACTGAATCATTTACCTATTCCCTAATTCAAATATCTGGCCATGGAAAATGGCGTAGGCAGTGGGGTTTCAGTCAATATAGGGAAGGAAAAGTATTCCGGCTCTTTCCACTGCTGGATTAAAGACTCTCTTTGTAAAATTGTTTCAGTCGGGGGGTGTGTTTCCGGTTAAACTCGGAAAGGCCCACTCGCTTTTCATTCAAATGGGTAGGTTCGAAAAATCTCGGGTAGTCATGGCCAGGGTTGAATTGAGAACTGTGCAGCTATAAAATTGAGAATAAGCGAGGAAGAAGCTCAATTACTGCAAGATCAAGGAGGCAAAAATGTTGAATGTAGATGATCTGAAAAGACAGGCATTGGAGTTAGAAAGGCTCCTGCGCCTGAAAACTTATCCGGTTGCCGTTAAGATGCTTGAAAAGGAAGAAGATATTCCCCATGGAGCGAAGAAACCGATGAAAGATTTAGGCTATCATCTTTCGCTTTGCCAGGCGATATCTTTAGCTCGCCGACAAGGGGAGTCTCTCGCCTTACTGAAAGAGGACATGTGGTGCTTTGAACCAGTCCTGGGGTTGGGTATGGCAGAGGCCCCGCAGTATTTTCTGGAAGGAAATAACCGTTATCCAGGAACCGCCAAGACCCTGGAAGCAGGTCGTAACTGGGCACAATCGTTTCCCAGCCTTAAGACTGGCAGGTACATTGGGATTAGCGTGGCGCCATTGGCGACAGCTACCTATGTTCCAGATCTATTTATTCTCTACCCTGATGGTTCTCAGTTAACCCAACTGCTCATGGCCAAGAACTGGATGGATGGGGGCGATATCACGTCCACCTTGTCCGGTCACGCTGCCTGTGTATATACTATCGTGTCGGCGTTAACGAAAAAGCAATTTCAGGTTGCAGTGCCGTGCTTCGGAGATCGCATGAGAGGACTGGCATCGGATGAGGAGATCATTTTTTCCGGCCCACCCGAACAATTGAGAGAGCTTTTGGCTGGGCTCTCCCGCATGAAGGAGTCCGGTCGTGGGTTGCCTCTTCCTCATGTTATGCAAATAGAGTATAAGCTGCGGGACTCATATATTAAAATTGGAAAAATGATCGGGATGGATCTATAAAAATTGCTCCAGTACTTCAAATTAGTTGTTTCGCAAAAAAATCGAGGGATAATGAGAAACGTGATGTTTGGTGAAGCAGCCTTACCTATGTGCGGGCATGAGGATAAGAGACTGAAGGGGATGGGTTGAGGGAACGAGGGTAAACGGGAAGGAGAAGGGAATGGGCTATACGCTGGCTGAAAAGGTTATAAAGGAGCACCTCATAGAGGGAGAGATGAAACCGGGCGCTGAAATTGGCATTCGGGTTGATCAAACATTAACGCAGGATGCCACAGGTACCTTGGTTTATCTGGAATTCGAATCCCTCGGGATTCCCCGGGTTCGAACAGACCTTTCGATGAGCTATGTCGATCACAATATCCTCCAGACCGATTTTAAGAATGCAGAGGACCATCGGTTTCTGCAGTCCGCGGCCGCAAAATACGGGGTTTACCTTTCGCCGCCGGGGAACGGAGTTTCCCACCACGTGCACCGGGAACGTTTCGGCATCCCTGGAAAAGTACTGATTGGAGCAGATAGCCACACCACGACAGGAGGCTGTCTGGGAATGCTGGCCGTCGGTGCCGGCGGTGCAGAGGTAGCCATGGCCATGGCGGGAAAACCCCTTTACCTCATCTTTCCGAAATTATGGGGAATCAGATTGACGGGTGAGCTGAAACCCTGGGTTTCGGGGAAGGATGTGATCTTGGAGCTTCTTCGGCGATATTCCGCTAAGGGGGGATTGGGCAAGATCATGGAGTTCTTCGGCCCGGGCTTGTCTTCCCTGGACATGAGTGCGAGGGCTACCATTGCCAACATGGGTGCGGATATCGGGGCGACTGCGGCCATTTTTCCGTCAGATGCCGAGACGCAATCCTACCTAAAACGGAATAGGCGAGAGGAGGTTTGGCAGGAACTACGGGCCGATCCCGATGCCCACTATGATGAGATTACGGAATTGGATCTCAACGAGATCGAACCCCTCATTGCATGTCCCCATAACCCCGATAACGTCAAAACCGCGGCCGAACTTGAGGGGATGGATGTGGCCCAGGTCATCATAGGATCCTCCACAAACGGATCCTATAGGGATCTCATGATCGGGGCAAAAGTCATGGAAGGGAAAAAGGCCCACGATACCGTCAGTTTTGAGATCAATCCGGGAAGCAGACAGACCTTGGAAAATGTGGCGATGATGGGAGGCTTTCTTATTCTCATCCACGCCGGAGCTCGCATTCACCAATCCGGGTGTTTGGGATGTATCGGGATGGGGCAGGCCCCCGCCCACGGGACCGTCTCCTTGCGCACCATGCCACGAAATTTTGAAGGGAGAAGCGGGACGAAAGACGATGCTGTCTACCTCTGCTCGCCCGAGACTGCTGCGGCCTCAGCCCTCTTCGGGAAGATCACCGACCCCAGGAAACTCGGTCCCTATCCGGAGATTGAATATCCGGATGTTTTTCTGTTCAACGAGGACTGGATTATCCCTCCGGCGAAAGACCCTGAATCAGTAGAGATCATTCGTGGCTCCAATATCAAGCCCTTTCCCCATCTCGAGCCATTGGAGGAGAAGGTAACCGGTGAGGTTTTACTAAAAGTGGGTGACAATGTATCCACTGATCTCATTCTGCCAGGGGGGAATCGCGTGCTTCCATTTCGGAGTAACATCCCTGCCATCAGCCAATTCGTCTTCGATATCGTGGATGAGGGCTTCCCCGCCCGCGCCAAGGAAAAGGGTGGGGGAATCATCGTGGGGGGTGAGAATTACGGCCAGGGTTCCTCTCGGGAGCATGCCGCCTTGGCTCCTCGGTATTTGGGGGTCCGGGCAAAGATAGTAAAAAGCTTTGCCCGCATTCACAAATCGAATTTGATAAACTTCGGTATCATTCCCCTGGAATTCATGGATCCAGGCGATTATGATCAAATCAATCAAGGGGACACCATCCAGATCCCTAAAGCGAGGGAGAGGATCGCTCAAGGGGATGAGGTGATCCCCATCGTCACAAATGGCAGGGAGATGAAGACGCACTTGCTCATATCTGAAAGGCACCGTCGCATTCTGGTCGCTGGGGGATTGTTGAATCAAGCCAAAGAGGCATAAGGAGGTTAGGGAGAGGGTGCGGTTTCAGCATGATGTCTTAATTGTTGGCTCTGGTTTGGCGGGCCTTCGGGCGGCCATTGAAATTGTTAGCGCCGGCGATGTCGCGATAATCAGCAAGGTTTTTCCCACGCGATCCCACTCTGGCGCGGCACAAGGGGGAATTACGGCGGCCTTGGGAAATGAGGAGGAGGATCGTTGGGAGTGGCATATGTTCGACACGGTCAAGGGGGGAGACTATCTGGGGGATCAGGATGCCATCGAGATTTTAGCCCAAGATGCCCCAAGGGCCATCTATGAGCTTGAGCATATGGGTGTTCCCTTCAGCCGAAATGAGAAGGGGATGATCGCCCAACGGGCCTTTGGAGGACATACCCGGGATTTCGGTAAGGCACCTGTCAAGAGGGCCTGTTATGCGGCGGATAGGACGGGCCGTGTGACACTGGATACCCTCTATGAGCAGTGCCTCCACGGTAATGTGAGGTTTTACCCTGAATTTTACGTCCTCTCCCTCGTCATCGATGAGGGGAACTGCCGCGGGGTAGTCGGCTATGAACTGTCAACGGGGGAGATTCATACTTTTCAGGCCAAGGCGGTCCTCTTCGCCACGGGAGGGAACGGCCAGATCTTCAGGACCACGTCCAATGGATTTGCCAGTACAGGTGATGGGATCGCCATGGCATATCAATTGGGGGTTCCCCTTGAGGACATGGAATTCATCCAATTCCATCCCACCGGCATCTACGGCCTGGGGGTTCTTATCAGTGAGGCAGCTCGAGGGGAAGGGGGGATTTTGAGAAATGGGAGTGGGGAAGCCTTCATGGAGCGATACGCCCCTACAGTGAGGGATCTCGCTCCCCGGGATATCGTCTCCAGGGCGATCATGACGGAGGTTCGTGAGGGGCGGGGGATCGATGGCAAAGATTACGTTCATCTTGACCTGACCCATCTCGGCAGAGAGCGAATCCAGGAACGCCTCTGGGAGATCGCTTCTTTCACGAGGGTTTACGTGGGCGTTGATCCAGCGGAGGCTCCCATTCCCGTATACCCTACTTGCCATTATCTCATGGGCGGTATCCCTACGGACAGTTGGGGGAGAGTCTTGGCAGACGGGAGGGGGGCGTCCCTTCGAGGTTTTTATGCCGTGGGGGAATGTGCCTGTGTTTCCGTCCACGGCGCCAACCGGCTGGGATGTAACTCCCTGCTCGATCTGATTGTCTTCGGTAGGCGGGCGGGGAGGGACATCTCTTCGTTTGTCCGATCTGCCTCCCATGGACCTTTACCACGGGATGCCGAGAGGGAAATGAAGGGGAGGGTCGAGGGCCTCCTCAGTTCAAAAGGGAAGGAGAGTCTTCATACCATCCGTCAGCGGATGAAGGAGACGATGACGAATTACTGTCCGGTTTTCCGGGATGAAAAGGGGCTGAGGCTGGCCCTGGATGAAATCAGAGGACTGATGGACCGGCATGGGAAGATCGGTCTTTCCAACAGGGGAGGGCGATTCAATTATGAGCTGATGGAGGCCTTTGAATTGGGATATATGCTTGTGCAGGCCGAGATCATCCTGACCAGTGCTCTGGCCCGAAAGGAGAGTCGAGGAGCCCATTTTCAGGAAGATTTTCCCTTCAGGGACGATGCCAACTGGCTAAAGCATACCTTGGCCACATCCACCCCCGAAGGAGCGAAAATCACCTTTAAACCGGTAACCACACCCTTTTATGAGCCTGAGTCACGGGCATATTGAGATGAGATGCCAATTCAAGATCTTTCGTTTTGATCCGGATAAAGATGAAAAGCCTCATTATCAGGATTTCATCCTGGATGTGAGGCCTACGGATAGGATCCTGGATTGCCTCAACCGGATCCGATGGGAACAGGACCCTACGTTGGCCTATCGCATGTCCTGCGCTCACGGGGTCTGCGGTTCAGATGGGATGAGGATCAATTCGGTCTGTGCGTTGGCCTGCCAGAGGCTGGTTAAGGACTATGAGGACACGGAATTCCTCATCGAACCCCTTCCCGTCTTCGAGGTGGTGAAGGATCTGGTTGTGGACCTGGGCCTCTTCTTCGAGAAATATCGGGCCATCAAACCCTATCTCCTCAACGAATCCTCTCCCCCTGAGGAGGAACGACTTCAGGATAAACGGGCGAGGGAGGAGTTTGATGTGGCTATAAGGTGTATCCTCTGCGCCTGCTGTAGTGCCGCTTGTCCCATAAGCAACCAAAACGAGAAATATCTGGGTCCCGCGGCGCTGCTCAGGGCCTTTCGATACCTCTTTGACAGTCGCGATAGGGGAGAAGTGGAGCGGATTCAAATCATGGATAATGAGGATGGTGTTTGGGGATGTAAAACCTTATGGAAGTGTACTGAGGTCTGCCCTAAGGAGATACCCGTCACCCAGTGCCTGGGCAGGATCAAGAAAAAAATCCACGATATGAAAAAGGGGGGATAGATTTACCTGACCTATTAATTGACGGCT
>CBDUXJ010000055.1:0-11169 GCA_965371165.1 uncultured Syntrophobacterales bacterium
ACTCGACATGAGCCTTCGACCCGAGCTCAGGCCGAGGGGCTCGTCGACATGTCTCAGTCGTAGCCCTCAGGACTTAGTGCTGCCCCCGGCCATGAGCAGTTCGGCCTTGAGCTCACTGCCGAAAGGCTCGGGCCGAATGGAGTGAGCATTTGCTCAGATCCTGTTCCAGAAAATACGTCCTTAGTATTTGCGAATCGAAGCACTTAGCTCCTGGAGTTTCCAGACTTTCGGTGGGGCAAGGGAGTTCCCTACTGAACAACCTTTCTTAAGCTCCAAAGGTTGCCCCGAGAGGCCGAGGTCAATGGCATAATGGATGAATCCAGTGGTGATGGCATGAAGAAACTGTTGGGTGCTTTTACCGAAGGCGAAGGGGTTCCAAACCCGATCCGACACCGGATCTAGGCATTCGGGGCTTCAATGATTGCTACTTCATATTCTTGCACATCAGGGGATATATTGGGGAAGATAACGATAAAGGGAATGGTCATCCCGGGAGCAACGCGCATTTGGCTTGGCACCGGGCGGATCTTGAAGCCGCCCCTCGTAAACCGGGGGGGAAGGTTCTTAAGCTCTTCCCTGGTGAAATAGCTTCCGCACAGGGTCTGCTTTTCATCCAAAATCTCATTCTTATCGTTATATAAAATGGCCTTGATCCGCACGTACTTCTTCGTTTCGTTGGTGTTATTTAGTACTTTGCCCGTGATCACAAAAACGGGGACCTTACCGATAGTATCCTTATATTCTCCCAGGTCGGAAATGCTTGGCCTTCCCCTCTGTATCCCCCTTATATCATCCCATACGGATTGGAGCTTCTCCGGTACGAATTTGAGCTTCTCTGGAATGGACTTGAAGAGGGAAGGGATATTTCCGGGGAGGCTGAGCTTCATCCCATGTTCACTCCAGAGGTAGTATGTCCCTAGGGCAGCGGTGAGAAGGATACCGATCAACACGAAGGTCTTGGATGTTTTTCTCCTCTTGGGGATTGTCCTCGGACGTTCGAAATACTCTTGATCTTCCAATCCCTTCATGTCGAAGGTGGGCATATCCATCTCCTCCTCCAAGGATTCCGTTTGCCCCTGTTCCTCACGGGATGGGCCTGGCCATTCCTCGGTGGGGAATTCCGCCATGCTCACATCCTCCGGAGGAGGTACCCCTCTCATATCCTGGGACATGTTGTCAAATTCGCCCCTCTCTAAGAGGCTCTCCTCGTCCGTGGGTAGCCCTGTTTGAGGGCCGGGAGTATCGATCAGGTCTTTGTGAAATTTTGCGAAGGATTCGAAGTCTTGGAGGAAATCATCCTCAGCGCGCTCGGGAGTAGGTGGGGTGGGCGGAGAAGGCGGAGTAGGTGGAGCAGCTGGAGTAGCTGAAGCGGGTGTAACGGCAAAGATATGCTGACATTTCACGCATCGGACCTTTACGCCTTCAGGCGTAATCTTTGAATCCTCTAAGTTATACTTAGCCTCACAGAATTCGCATTGGACGATCATAAACTCCCCTGTTCTTTCTTATACTATTTACCGATCATTATGGTCGAAGAAATCCAAAAAATCAAGGGTTTTCTTTTACTTGTCTCCTGCGGGTATTGGCCCTCTTACGGGTGCGCCTTCGCCCGAAAATCTCGCGCCTCGGCGCCGAAACGGTGCGTCCATTATCTTGAAGAATTGGAAGGTCAAGGGGGTCCAAATTCTTCAAACCCTCGTATGGACCGATGAGAAGAGGAGAAAGATGAAGCTCAGGAGGTTTAAGGCCCCGATTAAGGATACAAGAACCTTCTGTTCCGAACAAGGGGACGAGGAACGAACCCGTAAAGAGGCCTCCAAGGCAAGCTCCGAAATGATCGAAACCGTCGATAATCCCAGCAACCTTGCCCGTCTCCATTCTTAATTCCGAAATTATCTTGCTCACCAGTAGGAAATTCGACTCCCGTTAGGAATCCGATCGAGGCAGCCAAAATCATAAACACATATTCCGATCCAAGGAAAGGAGAACCAAGAGATCCTGTTTCTGCAAAGGCCTTGAAGATATAGGGAAGAACGAAGGCATTGGCGAAGATCATCAACTCATTCGCCATCAAGATCTCCGTCCACCTTCTGTATCCCCTTTGTATCAACATGTTCATTCCATAGCCGCCCAAGGTTAATCCGACCATGAATAGGGCTACAATCAGCCCAATCTTTTGGTAGATGTATCCGTAGATATTCTGGAAGGAGAAGATTATGACGATTTCGAGCGCCAAACCGGCAAATCCGGTGGTCGTGATGGCAAACAAGCAGTTAAATGTCAAATGTTTTTTCATCTTCTCCTTTTTGAGATAGACATAAGCGACCCTTATGACAAAAACTTATGACAAAAAAGATGAACAGTGGGAGGAGAAACCACCACATTCGTGCGCCAGCTATTCTTTGCAGAAATCCGATTGAAAGCTTCTCCTTTCCGCCCGAGAAAATGGCCCATAGTACGAGGTTGTAGAAATAGGCGATAGGCTTTAGGTCTGTATTCAATGGGGTTCGTTCCAAGGGTTTCTAATTAATTCAAACACAAATCAATACTTTTCGGTCAGCTTCTCACACAAGATTTCATCTTGTATTCAATGGATCGCATCAGAAGAAAAGGCAAGCCGAGACTGATCCGCCAAGAACAACGGTACCCTCGATGAATAGATCCCGCCCTTGTGGGTCCCTTTCATTCTCCCTGTTCTATCTTCCTGCTTCGGTTTGGATTTGGTTTTCTCTCTTCGAGATGCACTTGCAGAGCAGGCGCCGGCCCCTCCTTCGGCTCCCCCATGTAAATGGTGCGATGGGGGAAGGGTATCTCGATACCGTACCGGTCGAACGCCTTTTTCATCCGCCGGTTGAACTCCCGCCCCACGGCCCACTGCCGGATGGGCTTGGTGGTGATCCGGGCCTTGATAATCACGGCCGAATCTGCGAACTGATCCACCCCCAATATCTCAAGAGGTTCCAAGATGTCCTTTCCGTATTCCGGGTCATTCTGCATCTCTTCGCCGATCTCTCGCAACACCTCCATTACCTTGTCCACATCCTCCCTGTATGCCACCCCGACATCAAAGACATACCTGGAGTAACCCTTAGTCATATTGGTGACCGTATCGATGGAGCTGTTGGGAACGACGTGCACGTTTCCGGCCAGATCCCTCAATGTGACAGTTCGAAGGCCTACGGCCTCGACCAATCCCCCTTTGTCACCGATTACAGCTACATCTCCCACCGAGATGAGATCCTGGAAGAGGATGAAAAGACCATTAAGGACATCCTTGACGAGAGTCTGAGCTCCGAAGCCAACGGCCAAGCCCACAATGCCCGCACCGGCCAAAATGGGAGTTGTATTTACACCCATTTGATCCAATATAACGATCCCGCCGATGAATGCAACGCCTATCTTAATGACCGTGTTAATCAGGGGAATTAAGGTCTTTCTCTTTTTGCTCAGTTCTTTTCCTTCCTTTTCCCGTAACAAATAATCGCATATAAATCCGCTGGTCTTTATAATAGCTACGACCAACCCTAGAGTGATGACAATGGTTATAGTCCTAAGAATGATCCAAGAGCCGGTTCTCGAAGCAACGACAGTCGAAATCGGTATGCCCCAAACCTGTGCAATGACACCTAAGCCCAAGATCACGACAATGATACCTAACCCTCTTCTCATGATGCGAATATATTGGTTAGTCCTCTCTTCGAGCCCCGGAAACCGTGCCTTGACCCTTTCACTGATGGCAAAGAGCTTTTTGAACACCCGATCGAGTAACCTCAGAGCCAAAAAAAGAGCCACAATGGTAATAGCAGTCCACAGCGTTGCTTCAAAAAAATAGCTGAAACCCTTCTCGTAGCGGACGATCAGAAAGAAAAATATTATCCACGTATACGCTAAAGCGAGAATCGGACAATACCGGACTGCTAAGATCATGATCCTTTTGAAACCTTCCCCTGAATCCTTCGGGTTTTTCCAAGAGCCTTCGTATCTCATCCGGATCTCCCGGCCTATTTGCATGATAAATGTGCTTATCATGGAGGGAAACACAAGGAGAAGAAGACCTCTGATGAATAAGAAGGACGGGTGGGCTAGCCCGACAACGAACAGGGTTTTGGTCACAAGGAAATAGAAAGCCGTGTAGTTGGTGAACCGGACCACCCAAACCCAGAAGTAGTTTGCGTTCTCGTCGCTCAAGGGCAATATTCTCATGTTTCCGTCTTCAGGAGCGAGTAAGACACCGAAGAAAGCGAGGGCCAGTCGATAAAAGAACACTACTAAAAAGAGAAGAAGACTCAGCGTATGACCGAGCGGGAAGGACGGAAACAGCTCAAACAGGACAAAAAGGGAAACCAAAAGTGCCCCGTACGGTGCTAGGCTCAGAACTACCCGAATAACCCTGGTAGTCAGCCTGGAAGGCAGACTTCTCTTGGGTTCGTCTCTTGCGGGAACATATCTTCGCAACAGGAACCCCACAATCAAGGCGATCACAATGCCCCCTACAATATCCCCCAAAAGCCTCAGCAACTTGGATGGGTTGTCAGGCTCGGATAAAAAAGATTTGGTCTTTGCAAGGGCTTCAGGCACTCTGGTCACCAACGAGGTTGTGCTGGCCGCGGCATCTAAAACCTTTTTGGACAAAGACTCAAAAATCATGGACACCTTCTCGATGGCGAGCACTTCTTTTTTCTCAGGGGGCTTTTGAATCTCCCCGGCTTCGCGTGTGGCGGCCTCTCGCACCTTGATAAAGTTCTTTAAATCTTTCACAAAGGCCTCTCTCCGCTTCGGATTCTCCAACAGCTCCACAAGCTCCTTGAGATCCTTTGTCGCCACGTCAACGTTTTTTAGTTCCTCTGGTGTCTCCCCGTAGCCGGATGAGGTAAGTGAAAGGACCAGTAGTATACCGATAATCAAGAACCCCGTTGAGAAAACTTTATTGGAAACTCTCCCGCGCATACTTTATCCCTCCATTAAGGCAAAATGAAAAAGCCGGGCTCCCCTTGGGCAACCCAGCCGTCTTTGAACCCCTACCGTGTTTTGGGAACACTCTTTAGTTACTGACTACTGACCCATTCCAACCCCATTAAGCGAACAAATTCTCCATAGGAACTCCATAGAAGAAGGTTCAAAGACCCGTGGATTTCCCTCTCACCCTCACGGGTGGTTCATTTTTACTTCTTATCAAACTGGCACAAGTTTGTCAACGAACATATCAGATCTGGTTTAATTAGTAGAACAAGATGGGGGAGACTTCTAAAAGGCGGGGCAAGAAATCAATGAACTCTATCCTTGAATTTCCGCAGACCCACATAAATGCAAGATTTCTAACGCTAATCGATAGATTTGGACAGAGGGGGACGGTTTCGAGTTCATCTTGAATTCTTTACCTCGGATAAAGAAAAAAGGCAGGGTCATTGCTGACCCTGCCTATAGTCGTGCAAGTCCTGCAACCTGATTGTTATTTCCTTGAATTATCTCCGCTTCCCCCCAAAGATCCACCCATGTCTTTATTCCAATTCTATGGTCACGTCCACACTGTCAAAATGCAGCTCGCTAAGATCCAAAGATCCGTTCATAAGCAAGTCCACACCGAAGTAGAAGGTATATGGCCCTACAGGAAGACCTGAGATATTCAATACCTCAAAGGGCGGAAGGTCAAAGAGCGGGCCGCCATAGACACGAATAGGGGGATCAGACTTGACCCACCGCCTTTTTGGAATATACCAGTACCGCCCAAAGGGGGTTTTGGCCATTACCCACCAGTCTGCATCCTTCCCATCATGGCTACCAGGGTCGAGAGTGATGGTAACAGTGAGGTTTGTCCCTTGTTGTATTGTAATCGGCCCATCTGAGCCATTGGCCTTTATATCAGGTTCAGGTGCGGCCACCGCCGAGAAGACTTCAATGTTATCGTCTCCCATGCGGGTAGGTTCGCCCCCGATCCCGCCGTTGGCGTTGATGAAGTCGCGAGCACCGGTGAGGTGATTAATGAGGCCGGGAAAGGAATCGGGATCGTGCTCATGCGCTCTGTTTCCACCTAAGGGTAAGAGGACGTGTTTACTCCCGTAGTAATCGAGCGCGACAGGATCGGTTCCAGCAAGCAGGATATTGGTGCGATAAGTCGTTTCCGGTGGGTAGCCCCAGGTACTCTCATGGCTCACCCAGATGCAGTCGAGTATGTTCAAATCAGGAATTCTCACAAGACTCCACATTTTCCCGCATTGCGTGCCCGATTCGCTGTAATGGCGGATGCCATAATAACCGTCAGCCATGGAAAGTATGCCGTAACTATGTTTGAGAACGCCCGTGATGCCGGTACCTGAGTGCGTTTTCAGAACGGGGACATTGATGAGCTTCAGATTGGTATCGTATCCCGAACCGTTCCAGATTCCCTCGCGCAATTCTATCCGGTGCCCTCCCCCGGAGGTAAAGCAAGGGGAAGAGATATCTGAGATTCTTCGGTAGCCGTCAGTCGAGTGATCCGAGTCTGCAATGAAGTTGGATCGGATGGGATCGAGAAGGTAGGAACTCACGGGGTAATCCTTAAAAACGGTGTTTACCAGATAATCCACGGTAAGGATAGTCTCCTCCTCGGCGTTTACGTAAATTCCATTATCTATTTCTGGCCAAGGAGAATAGTATCCCCAGGCTCTCGGATCGCCATCGAAGCTACCCTGCCCTTGGCCGTTTTCGAAGACCACCACCTCCCCGTCAAAGCCGTCGGGGTGCTGAAGAACCCGATAAATCAGTCCCCGCAGGACATCGGTATTCGTTGTACCGCGGCACTTCCACTGGCAGTTCACTTTGATGAGCACCACGTCGTTCGTATCGATGATACCTGCGGGCCCTCCCCAAGGATGTACACCATCGGTTCGGTAAAACTTCACCCCGTTGTCTGCAACCAGATCCAACAGGGTGTCCAGGCCCCGGTGACGAAGCTGACCGTCATGTACCGGGCATAATTCCACTCGGAAAATGCGGGACTTATTCTCGTCAGAAAAAGTTTGCTTGACGCCGGCAATCCGCTTACGTAGACCAATGCTCCAGTTGAGGCAACCCCCTTGATGAACTCTCGCCTGGTTATCTTCCTCATGTTTGCCATCTGTGCTCCCCTTGTATGATCAGCCGTTATGATTTATTCCTTTTGGAAAGGGGGATGTATTGTTAGTCTAGTTTCCAATCATCGGCTACCCCTTTCATCATCCTTCAATGAGGGAAGATGAATTGGTCGAACCATCCATACTTTTTAAGCTTGTGGTTATATTTATCAAATTCAATCCCTGTAATTCAAGGCTCTCTTATCTGGCGACAAAAATCACATTGATGTCTATACCCCGTCCAAGAATCTCCTTGATTCAAGTGCAACAAAAAAAGCTTGTAACGGCATTTGATACTAACTACGCAGATTCACCAACTCCGGATCCACCCTAGATTTCAAACGCAAATTAAACGGAACTGGTGACGTGCCAGAGCTCCTTAGGGAAGCGCTCAATTTCCTGCTTCAGCTCAAAAGGGGTAGCAACCCCAAATTAGCAGGGCCAAGAATAAAGTCAATCTTTTGGGCAATCCTTTCGATAAGAACCCGAAGTATCTGTTTCTAACTGTATCCTTGAATTTCTCTTCATCCCGATTTGTTCCATATTTCAAACGCCAATCAATAGGATACCCCACGGTGGCCCCAGGACACTCCTTGGGAGCCCCAGGGCCTATTCTTCTCAGTGGGGTGCATAGAATAGGGGTTTGATTTAGTGGTGAACACCATTACCCATGAGCGTAATTTGCTGAAGAAATGGGGTACCCATCGAGGGTGATTTTTATCATAATTGACTTATGATATCCTCAGATGGAATGATGGAATACACCACATGGAATGTTGGAATGATGGAATAATGGGAAATAAAAACCGGAACTCTCGAGCTTGGTAGTTGAGCGATAGACATCTTACTTGCCAAGGCGTTTTTTGAATTCCTTGGTCAACTTGGGGACGGCTTGGAAGAGGTCCCCGACAATCCCGTATGTAGCGATTTTAAAGATGGGGGCCTCCGGGTCTTTATTAATGGCGACGATGATATCCGAGGTTTTCATCCCCGCCTGGTGTTGGATCGAGCCGGAGATTCCGCAGGCGATGTAGATTTTGGGCCTTACCGTTCGGCCCGTCTGGCCGACTTGGTGTTCGTAGGGGATCCATCCCGCATCTACGGCGGCACGGGATGCACCTACCGCCCCTCCCAATACATCAGCGAGCTCACGGATAACCGCGAAGTTCTCACTCCCGTTCACTCCCCTTCCACCGGAGACGATGACCTCCGCATCCACCATGTTAACCGTTTCGGCCACCTGAAGGAACTCCAGAATCTTAGTTCTTACCTTATCTTCGCCAATGGGCAACTGTTCGCGAATGATCTCCCCCGTCCTTGAGTCGTCCTTTTCCGGCATGGCGAAGACCTTTGGCCTCACCGTGGCCATCTGGGGCCTATGTCTTTGGCACAGTATGGTGGCCATGATATTACCGCCAAAGGCGGGACGGGTTTGTCTCAGTAATTTGGTTTCGGGATCGATATCGAGTCCCGTACAATCAGCCGTCAAACCTGTATATATAGTGGTGGCAATGGTTCCCGCGAAATCCCGTCCTTGGGTGGTAGCCCCAAAGATCACGATTTCGGGCTTGTATTGCTTGATCAAATAGACGGCTCCCGCCTTATAAGGGTCCGTCCTGTAGTCTTTTAAGATGGGGCTTTCGGTGAGGTAGACCTTATCCGCCCCATACTTTATGGCTTCTCGGGCACATTCCTCGACGCCCTCACCCAAGAGCATTCCGGAAAGTTTGTATCCTAACGCATCAGCCAGCTTTCTCCCCTCCCCAAGGAGTTCCAAGCTCACGTTGGCGATCCTTCCCCTTTTGTGTTCGATGAATACCCAGACGTCTTTATAATCTTTGATATCAAGGCCCTCGACCTCTCTTTCCTCCTTTTCCAAAGCGATGGCTTCGACGGGACAGACATCAACGCAAGCCCCGCAGAAGGTGCACCTGTCGTTGACCGTTACCACATCGCCCTTCATCTCCAGAGCCCCGTAGGGGCATTCCTCCACGCAGGCCTCACACCCGGTACATGCCTCTTCATCGATCAACAATCTGGCCACCTGCTCCTCCCTATTTGATTACCTTCACCTCCATCAGTTTATCGATTAAGAGGGGAATGGTCTCGGTCAGCTCTCCCTCCAAAATCTCCCCACCTCCCCTTGATTCCGGCGTAAAGACTCGGACAACCTCGGTTGGGGATCCCTCTAAGCCACACTTGGCCTTATCCACCGGCAAATCCTCGATGGTCCAGGTCGGTATTTCGGCCTTGGTCGCCTTCTTAATGCCGAGGAGGGATGGAAGCCGGGGTTCATTGATATCCTTGACCACGGTGATGAGGGCAGGGAGAGAGGATTCAATGATTTCCTTTCCATCCTCCAGCATTCTCTCCACCACAATCCTCTTGTTTTGCAGGTCGATCTCCCGTACCTTTGAGACATAGGTCAACTGGGATATGCCCAACTGATTTGCCACTCCCGGGCCAACCTGGGCCGTGTCTCCGTCGATTGCCTGCTTTCCGCAGATCACCAAATCCACCCCACCGATTTTCTTAATGGCCTGAGCCAGGGTATAGGCCGTTGCCCACGTATCGGCCCCCGCAAAGGCGTTATCCGAAATGAGATAGACAAAATCCGCCCCAATGGCCAAGGCATTCTTAAGTACTTCGATGGCCTGGGGAGGCCCCATGGTGATGACATGTACTTCCCCCCCATATTTCTCCCTGGTCAGGAGGGCTTCCTCCACCGCGTATTCATCGAAGGGATTGGTGATGCTCTCCACCCCTTCCCGAACGAGGGTTCGGGTTTCTGGATCGATTCTTACGTCGGTTGTATCGGGGACCTGTTTAATGCATGCGACAATCTTCACCTTGGCCTCGCTTTGAGACAAATTTCACAATCTCCTCATAAACCAATTATACCGATTTGTCAATATTTTTCCTCCTCGCCCTAGCCATGGTGCTCGCTAGGATAATGGCTTCAATAAGGCTCGATGGATCGGCAGTTCCGCTTCCCGCTATGTCATAGGCCGTTCCGTGGTCGACCGAGGTTCTGATGATGGAAAGCCCCAGGGTCACGTTGACAGCCTTTTTGAACCCCATTAACTTGATAGGGATCAACCCTTGATCGTGATACATACAGACTACGGCATCGTAGCTCCCCCCTGCGGCAAAGTGAAAGAGGGAGTCACTAGCTAATGGACCCTCAACGTTGACGCCCGCCCTCCTACATCTCTCGATGGCTGGAAGAATGGTGGCCTTCTCCTCATCCCCGAACAATCCATCCTCCCCTGCATGAGGGTTTAGAGAGGCCACGGCCAACTTAGGGTTTGGTATCCCAAAGGAGCTCCTTAAGGCGTGATCCGTGATTCTTATCGTATCCATGATCCCTTCCGGGGTGACCAAGTTCGGGACATCCCTCAAGGCGCAATGGGTAGTCACCAGGGCCACCTTGAGCCGCGGCGTGACCAACATCATGACCACGGGAGCGCTGTTGGTGCGTTGGGCCAGAAACTCCGTATGCCCGGTAAAGGAATATCCGGCATCATTGAGAAACCCCTTATTGATGGGGCACGTAGTCACCCCCTCGATCCTTCCATCCATGGCAAAGGATAGGGCCGTTTCGAGATAGCGAATTATTTCGGTTGCATAGGGTTTTTTGGGAGTCCCAAATCGAAATCCATTGGGATCGATGTGGCTCAGCTCAATGAGGTCAACCATTCCCGGGGTCCCCTTTGTCTCTTCAACTCCTCTTACCGGATTGATTCTACAGGGGCTATTGAGCACCCTGTTGGCCTCCTTGAGGACGTTGGCATCGCCGAACACCAATGGTCGGCAGCAGGCAAACACCTCTTTTTGAGCCAAGGCCTCGACTATGATTTCCGGCCCGATTCCAACGGGATCTCCCATGGTGATGCCGATAGTGGGTAATGACATGGCCGCTCTTGTCTACTAAAAAGACCTACGTCGAGCAAACTCCTTCCTCAACCGCGTTGAGAACAACACGATTAAGTGCCCACACTATGGAGATATTCAAGAGAATTCAAAGGTGACGGCTTCGTAAAAAGTCCATCTGCCGTTCGACATGCTCACGGCCCTGAGC
>CBDUXJ010000056.1:0-11143 GCA_965371165.1 uncultured Syntrophobacterales bacterium
GGTGCCGCGGGGGAAAATAAAAGAGGAGAGGTTTCGCCACATATTCTTGGGGGAAAACGAGAGGGGAAGGGAAAAAAATCTCTTCAAGGAAGTTCAGGATCTAACGTGGGCCCATGCTGGTCCCATTCGAGATGCCGAATCTTTGGAGGAGGGATTATCCAGGGTTTCCGAGATGGAGAAGCGACTGGCGGGGCTCGAGAAGGGGGGAAGATCCGTTGGTTTGAATGAGGTGAAGTGCAGTTTGTTGGTATCGAAGGCAATTATGAGAGCAAGCCTGGAAAGAGAAGAAAGCCGTGGGGCGTTTTATCGGGAAGATTTCCCCGATAAGGACGACACCAACTGGCTCAAGAACATTGTGCTGGAATTGGACCGAGAAACGGGTGATTTCATTGTTTCCCATCGACGTATTGGGAATGCGATTCAGAAGGTTACCGAGCAGAAGTGATTCTAGATACTCTTCTGGAGAAAGGTGACATAGCTCGCAGAGAGGTGGGTTGAGGGTAGTTGCCAGCAATTCTCTCATGTTAAGGTGTATCCATAAAAGGATGCAATCTTCCCTCTTCATCAAATCGAAGCTGATGGGGTTTTTCGTCCACTACAAGATTTTCCTTCTCACGGAGTTCCGGCAATAGGGCCTCTGTAGCCCAGATGTGCTCCAGGTGGAGGGTATTGACGATTCGAACCATACGAACATGGTCCAGGTCCAAAACATGGGACAAAGCGGTCTCAAGGACTGCCCGGTCGTTCTCCAGGGCAATGGGCAATCTGACACTCCCCCAAATCCCGGTTGTGAGGGCGTTGGCGTACGTTGCCCGGATGTTCACCTTGTCGATAACTCTGCGAGTCGTCAAGTCCGTTAGGCCAATTCCCAACGCATTGCCGTCGGACTGAGGTGTAAGATCGAGGACGATGATCGTTCGATAATCGGGCTTCCTGGCCCCACCCTCCCTGCGCCAAAACCCTACGACATTTGGATCGATTCCTGCTCCGCTTATATTTTTCCCCATTTCATCTACCACCAGGATATCAAGTTCCTCCAAGGGAATCCTCGGCAGAAATTTCCATGCAAGTTCCAGCAGCTCTCTATCGATCTCGACGAACTGCTCAGGTAAGGCAAAACTCATCGTGTGGGTCCGATCTGCCGAATTCTCCACAATCGCAAGGCCGCAGAGGACCGGGGCTTTTTCGAGAATGATTCGTGCCGCAGGAATGATTGAAGCGGCCAAATCGAATTTGTGCATATTCAATGCCCCTTCATGTTTGCCACAGCCCACGGTAAGCATTTTGCATAGACCTGATTCGACCTCACTGCGAAATGCAGTGTGTGGCTTAACACGATTAATCACAACTATATGATCGGCCTCAAGGGCATCCTTGGACATAAATACTTCCGCGCCTGACTCTAATCGACCCAGAGAAATCACATCCATGGTGGAGATGATAGGAGCGCCCCCTGAAGATTCGGTGATGCCGAGTTCGCCGAGCAATTTAATCTGACCCTCAGCAGTGGCCCCTCCATGGGAGCCCATCGCCGGCAGGATAAAGGGCTTGAGCCCCATGTTTCGAATACACTCTACCACGGCGGCAGTAATGGTCGTCAGGTTGTCAATCCCCCTGGACCCCGCGGTGACAGCTACCCTTTGGCCCGGCTGGACATTCTTCCCGATATCGAGCCGAGAGAATCCTCGGCGAACCGCTCCGGGAACATCTCCAATGGATGTCGTATCAAACCTCTGTTGAATGCGGTACATAAGAGGATAATTCATCTTTCCGTCTCCATGTTTCTATCAGGCTTCATGAGCTACATCAAGAAGGGATTTGGATGTGCCCAAATCCATGGCACAATCCAAGAATGGAATTAAATCATCTACAATCATCGAAATGAATACTATAGAATGTGTAACCTTATTGGGGAAAAAAGCAAGGAGCTCCTTGAAAGAAATGCGGTTGTCATCCCAACGACCCACCCATGTGGGTGCCTGTCGTGGGGTATAAAGTGCTAACCGTGAAGGGAACATCCGATATTCAGGTCTACACACCCTGCTATACCTGGGTATTGATATCGAGCCATAGGAAGCAGCCGGTCATTCGAGGACAATCTATCTTCCGCCAGACGGATATCCAAAAGGGAATGCTGTAATGTTGAAATTTCACGGATGTCCCCAATTCCAACATGATAGCTGAGAATTGCATTGGTCGCTGTTGCCACCCTTGCAGCCTGTTGCCTTGTCCGATCAAAGATGTGCTCACGCTTTGCCACAGGGCCTATTGGCTATCCCCAGTGACTCTGAAGGCATTCTCAGATGTATGTAATCCTCCCCTCCCACATGGACTCGAAGAGGGCCACACATTGTTCCTTGGACATGGGCCGAGGGTTGTTACCCCGCGGGTAGCGGGTGATGCAAACCTCCGCCATCTTGGGGAGATCTTCGTGCTTGAACCCCATCTCCTTCAGGCTCAGTGGCATCTTAACGTCTGCCATGAGATCGTAGACCAGCTCCGCGGCTAGCTGCGCACCCGTCCGCGCGGATAGGGATTCTACTCGTTCACCCATGGCCCGAGCGATAAGCGCCTGTTTTTCCTCGACCATCGGAAGATTAAACGCCATGGTGTAAGGTAGTCCCACGCCGCAGCCGATCCCATGCGCCAAGGGTTGGAACATGGACAGCGCGTAAGAGATACTGTGGGAATACAGCGCTCCGGTGCCGTTCATGGACATCATGGACATGGTCGCGGCCATGGCCATGTAGTAGCGGGCCTCTATGTCTTGCCCATCGAACGTAGCTCGGCGAAGGTACTTGGCGATGAGTTCGACGCCGGCAAAGGCCAAGGAATCATAGAAAGGGTTAGCAAGCTTGTTCATCAGGCTATCAATGGCATGGGAAAGGGCATCGATGCCTGTGGAGGCAGTTACATTTGGTGGCATGGAAACCGTGAGTCCCGGGTCGATGATAGCGACCTCGGCGTAGGCGTATGGTGTGCCGATAAAGTATTTGTCATTGCCCTTTGAAACCACAAGGTATTTGGAGACCTCACTTCCCGTCCCCGCTGTGGTGGGGATAAGGATTTTTTTCAAAGCTGGTTTGTTGACCACTTGCTTCTCCATTATTTCAAAGGGCTTCTGTTCATTGGTGGCTACGATGGAGGTCAATTTGGCCATGTCCATTGAGCTGCCTCCGCCCAGGCCGACAACGAGGTCAGACTGTTTCTTGCACACCATTTCGTAGAGCGCATCGGCAGTCTCGATATGCGGTTCAGGATCCACCTTTGCGAAGACCTCTACCTTCAACCCCTCCTTTTCCATCGCCCCCTTGACCAGCTCAACGATACCCAACTGTGCCATAACCTCATCTGTGACCAGGATGGCTTGCCTTCCTCCGAGCTTCTTGGCCTGCTCCCCGACTTTCTTAGCCGTGTTAAAGCCGAAGATAATGCCGTTAGGCGGATGCATACCAGTACTCTGGAAGACGAATTCGCGACTTAGATGCATGGGAATCTCAAAATCCAACTGTATTCGTGCCATAATATCGCCCCTTTCTTGGGCCCCTTTGCCCGCTCAGTATAGGCTTTTCCCTTTCCATGGGGGCTGGAAACTCGATTTTTTCCCTCCCCCCTGATTACAGACCCATATCCCTCTCTTCTTCAGTAATACATTCATCTATGATCTTTACGGCTTCGTCAATCTCCCCTTTCCCGATAATGAGAGGAGGTGCAAACTCAAGGGCGTGCCCCATCGTTTTAATGATCAGTCCCTTCTCTTTGGCACGATTGATAATATTGGTTATCCGTTTCAGGGGAAAAGGGTCCCTATTCTTCTTGTTCGTTGTCAGATCAAGGGCCGTCCATAACCCCTTCCCTCTGGCTTCACCCACCGTTGGATGAGATTCAAGGGTTCTTAAACCCTCCAAGAAATAGATCCCCATCTCGTACGAATTTTGAATTAAATGCTCCCCTTGCATGATTTCAATATTCTTCAGGGCCGCCATACAGGAAACGGGATGGTTTCCATAGGTGTGAAGGTGCTGAAAAATCTCTATGGGTTCCATGACTTCATCGGTACAACCGACTCCTCCGAGGGGGACATACCCGCTCGAAATCCCCTTTGCCATGGTTATGATATCGGGTTGTATATCGAAATACTCGACTCCGAACCATTTGCCCGTTCTCCCAAATCCACAGATAACCTCATCGATAATGAGGAGAATCCCGTACGTATCGCACATGTTACGGACAATGTTCCAATACTCCTGTGGGGGTGCCAATGCCCCAAAGGCTTGCTGAATGGGTTCCCCGATAAAGGCCGAAATGTGCTCGGGGCCTTCGAATTCGATAATCCGTTCTATATCTCTGGCACAAGCCACATCACAATTGGGATAGGTCAAATGAAGTGGACAACGGTAACAGTAAGGGGACTCCACGAATACCGCCCCCGGCATAACGGGGTCCATTATCTGCCGCATGGGCAACACCGTGCCCAGTACGCTCAATGCCCCGCCCGTGACACCATGGTAGGCCCCTCTTCTGGAAATGATCTTATACCGCTTCTTGTCCCCCTTATAATGATGATAATGTTTGGCCAATTTGATGGCTGCCTCAACCGCCTCTGACCCGTCGCATACAAAAGTGAACTTATTTATCTTTCCGGGTGAAAGTTCCGCCAAGACTTCTGCGAGTTGCATTGCAGGCATGTTGGAAAATTGCATGGGGGTGAAATAAGGGAGTTGGCATATCTGATCATAGACCGCCTGAGCTATCTCTTTCCGGCCGTAACCCACATGGACTGGTCGGGTAACCCCGGAAACGAGATCAAGGTAACTCTTCCCATCCTGATCAAAAACCCGGACACCTTCACCTTTGATCATAACGGTAATTCCTTCTTTTACCAGTTCCCTCGCTGTCCTCTGTAAAATAAGATGAGATGTATCATCCATTGTGTTTTCCTTGGCCGCCATCTTTTAGCTCCTTTCAGAATGGGTGTATCCAGTTTACCATGTCACTCTTTGATTAGAGCTCTTTCATTCATTGTCCCGACGCTACGAGCCACTCCCCGGTTCACCTTTGAGCTGTCACCATATCGTCAAGGAGAAACCCCTCCCTCTGCCGAACGCGAACCGGATAGATTTGCTCGTTAAAAGGCCTCTATCCCTGAGGAGGCCAGGTGGGTCGGGGTGCCATGTAGCACTCTTTCAGCCCGTCCACGGTGAACTCTTTGGACTTGCAGAAGCTGATTACAGTACGCTCCCAGTCCTCGACGAGTTGAGCGGCCTTGGGTACATCTCTCGCGATCTCCAGGGGAATGGAGATAACACCGTGCTTGTCGCCCTGGATCAGGTCGCCGGGCTTTACAACCAGGCCGCCTACCTTAACCGGAACCCCCACTTCCACCAGATGTACGTAGGCGTGGGAAACGCTTACGCAACTCGAGAAGAAATGAAACCCCCTTTCTCTCACCTCATCCAGATCCCGTACAGATCCGTCGGTGACGGTGCCGACGCACCCCAAGGCCTTGTGTATGTTACATTGCACCTCGCCCCAGAAGGAACCTACGACAGGGTCGTCTATGTCGTGGAGTACCACAACTCTCGGTTCCGGTATCTTCAGGATCTCCTCCCACCAATCAAGCGGCTGAATCCGCCGGCCCTCCGGAGAATCGGCGCTTATGACGCCGGTGATTGCGTAGCCAATCATGGGCTCCAATTCGGGAAAGACGCACTTGATCTCGGGCAGCATGAACCCTTCGTTACGAGGACGAATGTTAAAGAGCTCGATGGCATTGGATACGGCGCACGTAGGCCAACGGCGTAGTGCTTCCATTTCTTTGGCGCTAAGGTAATCAGACATCTCTCACCTCCTTATTCTTTTTTGGTAATGTGGTTTCCCTCTCCGTACGGCAATAATCCAGAAGCCACGTTAATCCCTCATTGTACTGGAGTTTTCACTTCATCCAGGATGGATCTTATAGCCTTTTTCGTGAATTTGTCAAATATAGGTATTTTACCCACGATCTCATGCTTTCCAACGAAATTCCCATTATTGAGGGGTTGGCCAACTTGGGGGAGCTGAAAAAAGACGGGTTCCTCTTCTTCGGCCTCCCAGGGAACATGGGTGGTTTGGAGCCCTCCCTACTCGGGCCGTAGCAATTGAAGGAATCGAGTAAAACGATGGAGATTACGCTAAGGGATAACGGAGCACTCTTACGAACTCTTCATAGCCGTGGATACCACAAAGTCTATTCTTATAGAATCCATAATTTCAATAAAATCAATATTTATATTCATATCCATCATACAAATTTGAAGTTCTATTCGATAGAACTAATAGAATAGTTGACAAAAAAAAGAGAAGGTGTTATTGGTTGGTCAAATCACCTGACCATACACCTATTATTCCCAAACATGAGAGGTAAGAGGGTTCTAGAAAGGAGAGATGTGCCGTGAGTCTGGATACACTTTTTAGTCCCTTCTCCATCGGGACATTGGAGATACAAAACCGTATTGTAATGCCCCCCATGGCAACAAGGTACGCCACGCTGGAAGGCTTTGCGACAGACCGACAAACAGCCTATTATGTGGAACGCGCAAGGGGAGGCGTGGGATATATCACCGTCGAACATACGGGTATTCTCGAGCAAGGCAAAGCACACGCGAATATGCTGCTCATCAACTCCGATGAACACGCTTCGAGAATCAAGGGGCTGATCGAGGCTGTCCACGGCGTAGGGGGGAAAATCATCGTACAAATTAATCATGCGGGGAGACAGACCTCATCCGCGATTACGGGATCTCCCATTGTTGGACCTTCCCCCATTCCCTGTCCAACCAGAGACGAAACTCCCCGTGAACTTTCCGTGAGTGAGATCGAGGAGATCATCGAGGCATTTACAGTAGCTGCCCAGAGGGTCAAGAACGCCGGGGCCGACGGCGTTGAGCTCCATATGGCCCACGGGTACCTCCTCTGCTCCTTTCTCTCCCCTTTTTCCAACCGGAGGAGTGACCAATATGGGGGCGGTATCCAGGCACGGGCCAGGTTTGCCTTGGAGGTTTTGAAGTCAGTGCGCAACCGGGTAGGCCCGGACTTTCCCATCAGCTGCAGGCTGAGCGGCGACGAGTACGTGGACGGAGGTCTTAAAATTGAGGAAACCAAACAAGTTGCTCAAATCCTGGAAAAGGAAGGAGCCGATGTCCTCCATGTATCGGCCTGCAACGCCGCCTCGGGTTACCTGAACCACCCGCCCTACTATGTGGAAGAAGGTGTCTTCGTCCACTTGGCCGAGGCGATCAAGTCGATGGTGAACATCCCCGTTATTACGGTCGGGAGAATCAGAAATCCCACCATGGCTGACCAGGTTCTTCGAGATGGGAAGGCTGATCTCGTCTCCATGGGCCGTGCGTTGATAGCAGACCCCCATATGCCGAAAAAGGCGCAAGAGGGCCGGCTGGAGGATATCAATCTCTGCATCTCGTGTAATCGATGCATTCAGACCCTGAGAAAAGAGGCGGTTCGATGTGCTGTCAACCCGGAGACGGGTAACGAAGATCGATTTAGGTTCTCGAAAACCGATCGACCCAAGAGGGTTTGGATTGTTGGCGGGGGCCCTGGAGGCCTCAAAACGGCCGAAATAACAGCCCTGAGAGGCCACCAAGTGACGCTCTTTGAGAGGGATCATAACCTAGGCGGCAGGATGAGACTCGCCGCTCTTCCTCCAAAGAAAGCCGTTCTGAACGATTTTCTGGATTACCTCGAAAGAAGAGTGAGGGGGCTCGGGGTAACCCTCGAGCTGGGCAAAGAATTCACTGTCGATATGTTGGGAACTGGTAAGCCGGATGCGGTCATCGTCGCATCGGGAGCCCTTCCGCTCTTTCCCGATTGGAAGGGGATGGAAGAGAGCCGTGCCCTCTCCGTCGATGACATCTTATCCGGGGAAGGAGATGTGGGAAAGCGAGTCTTGGTGGTCGGGGCGGGTGGCATCGGCGCGGAGACGGCCGATTATTTGTCGGAGATGGGAAAGGAGGTCACCCTGGTCGAGTTATTGGAGGAGATAGCCGCGGACCTGGTTGTCCATCTAAAACACTACCTGTCGCGGAGGCTCGCGGAAAAGGGAGTTACCATTCTCACATCCACCAGGGTAAAAGAGCTGGGAAAGGGCTGTGCTCTTGTGGAGGATGCTTCCGGGACGAGGAAAATCGATGGATTCGATACCATCGTTTTGGCCGTGGGCTCGAAACCAGACGATCGCATTGCCAAGAGCCTTGAGGGGAAAGTGCCGGAACTCTATGTGATTGGTGATGCCTCCGAGCCACGGGAGGCCCTGGAAGCCGTCTATGAAGGAGAAGAAGTCGCGATAAAAGTATGACTCGCTACTTAAGATGTTATCTATTTTCCATAGGAGAGGAGGTGAAAAAGGAAGATAACGGGGGAGGGGGTGATAGAAAAAGAGTGATAGGAGAAAATGAGATGCTTATGCTGCTTGTCGGCCCTCGGTTTTTCAGCGGCAGCATAATCTCGAGGCTAAACCTTATGCCCGAGAAAGGAAAGGAGGTCGAGGGATGAACCGTAAAAAGAGATACAAAGTAATCATTGGGTCAATTTGTCTGTTCCTCCTGATTTTGGGAGGTACAAGCCTCGCCGCACAAAAAGTCATCAACGTGTGGCATACCGAGACCAACCCTCTATCGAGGAAGGCGGTAGCCAATATCGTGGCACGGTTCGAGAAGCTGCATCCGGATATCAAGGTGGAGGCAGAGGCCGTTGCGTGGGGAGATCTGGAGATGAAAATCAATGCCGCCCTGGCAGCGGGTTCACCGCCAGAGCTATCCCATGGCCAGCCCATCACCTGCGCTGCACTGCAGGCTAAGGGTTTGCTCCTCCCCCTGGATGAGGTGGTCAAGTCCATCGGCGAAGACAACATCTGGGATCAGATTAAGAAGGTGGGGAAATTCGGGGACCATTACTTTGGCCTCGTTCACGCCGCTGGCACCTCCCTTCTAGTCTACCGGAAGGATCTGGCCAAGAAGAAGGGCCTGAAGAACCCCAAGACATGGAAGGATCTTCTCCATAATGCCAAGGAGCTTACCATGGATACCAACGGGGACGGGAAGATCGATATCTATGGCTTAACCATCCCCGGTACCAACCTGTTTATCAACATCCTTATCGGAGAACTGACGAAGGCCAACGGGGGCATTCTATTCGATGATCAGAACCGGCCCCAATTTACGGCCAAACCGATGATCGAGATCCTGGAATTCCTGAAGGAACTTACCAAGTATCTGCCTCCCGGTTGGGAGGGACATGGGTACATGGAGACCTTTGCCAACATGTCCGGCGAAAAGGCGGCCATGATGTATCAGGGATACGGCAGAGGTGCCTCGTTGATCGAAAAGTACGCACCCAAGCATATGGCCAATACCGATTATTTCGATGTTTGGGTGAAGCCCCATGGACCCAGTGGCACAAAACCCGCCGCCCAAGTGGATGAGGAACCATGGATGCTGTTCAAGGGCTCGAAAAACCCCAAGGAGGCCATCGAGTTTCTGAAGTTCTTCTACCAGGATGACAATTACCTCGAGTACATCCAGACGGTCCCCATTCACTTCTTCCCCGTTACCAAGTCCCTGAGAAGGAGCAAGGCGTACCAAGAGACTCCCATGATCAAGAGATGGAAGGGGTGGCTCGATGTCCAGGAGCGTTATCTGGAAGCTGACCTGGTTAAGCCAACGCTTGTCATCGATTGGAAGGATATGGCGACCAAGCCCTATCTTATGGAGATTCTAGGCTCCGGGATACTGAAGGATATGGTCATGGAGGTGACCAAGGAGAACGTATCTCCCCGAAAGGCCGCCGCGAAGGCCCAGAAGAGGGCGGAGGAGCTCGTAAAGGATAAAGGCTACGCCAAATGGTAATCTGGTTGGAGATAGTGCCGGGAATATTTTCGTAAGTTCCCGGCACTATCCCTTTATTGCCAAAATGAATCGGGTGGGATGAAAGGATGAGGGTAAGCCACCAAAATGCGGGAATCCTCCTGATCACGCCTTCGGTTTTCCTGATCTGTGCCTTGTTGGTCTATCCGGTGTTATACGGGGTCTGGCTCAGTTTCTTCAAGAAACACTCCTTCTTCCCAGAGCAAAAATTCGTGGGCCTTGCCAACTATCTTTATCTGTTGAAAGACTCGGAATTTTGGATGAGCCTCTGGTACGGGACTTTCTACTCCGTCAGCACCATTGTCCTTCAAATCATTATCGGTGTCATCGCGGCATTAATTCTCAACGAGGCCTTTCGCGGAAGAAATTTTGTTCGAGGAGTCGTCCTCTTTCCCTACATGATCCCGACGGTGGTGGCCATCATCCTTTGGAAGTGGCTCCTCAATGACCAGTTTGGTTTGGTCAACTATCTCTTGCTTGCCGTCGGCATCATTGAAGATCCCCTGAGCTGGATGGGAAAAGACCACATCATGACGTCTCTGGTCATGATCAGCGTGTGGGAGTTTTTCCCTTTCGTTGTCTTGAGCGTTCTCGCCCGCTTGCAGACGATCCCGCTGGTTCTCTATGAAGCTGCCAAAGTAGATGGAGCCGGCGCCTGGAGCCGCTTCATCCACGTGACGCTCCCTCAGTTGAGAAACGTGCTCTTTGTGGTCATTCTTCTCAGGAGCATCTGGATGTTTACCAAGTTCGATACCGTTTGGCTCCTCACCCAGGGTGGGGGCGCGGAAAAATATATCAGAACCCTCCCCGTGTTCGCCTATATGAGGACGTTCACGTACTATCAGGCAGGGCTGGGATCAACCCTTGCGGTAATCATGTTTGGGATCTTGATTGCATCCACAACGGTCTACTTTAAGATGTTCAGGAGGGAAGAAAATATTTGAAACCGAGGAATGCGTTTCTTTCATTACGGGGACAGGCAATCTACTGGTGTGCTGCCATTCTGCTGATTTTTACCGCATTTCCCTTTTTCTGGATGGTATCCACCTCTTTCAAGTCTTTGAGGGAGATATTCGTCTATCCCCCGTATTTTCTGCCCAAGGATTTTACCCTTGCCAATTTCGCCCGGCTCTTTGAGCAAACCCGTTTCCTGAACTATTTCAAGAACAGCATGTTCGTCTCAACGGTAACCGTCGTCTTCACCATGGCAATTGCAACAGCCG
>CBDUXJ010000057.1:0-11113 GCA_965371165.1 uncultured Syntrophobacterales bacterium
TTCCAGAACACCCAGGCGTCCGCTCTCCAACATCAGCAACCGCAGCTCCTCCCGAGTGAGGAAGGGGTTTGAGGGGGTCGGATCCCCCATCAGGCCCATCAGCCTCCTGGGGAGAAAGGTGGAAAGGATCACCAAGGGAGAAAAGAGATAGGAGAAGAACCTGAGGAGTCCCCCGATCCGAAGGGTAATGGTATCTGCATACCGATAGAAATAGGCCTTGGGAATGGCCTCGCTGAAAACCAAAATTACCGGAGTCATTACCACGGTGGCGACGATTCCGCCCAGGCCTTCATAATTACGAAGGAGGATCCCCGCGTAGGCCGCCGCCATTACCACACCCAGGACGATGAAGATATTGGTCCCGACCAGGGTCGTCGCAAGGACCCTTTCCGGCTTGGCCAGGAGTTTCTCGACAATCTGGGCATTTCTGTCAAGGCCTTTTGCCAGGTGGCGAATCCGAATCCGGCTGCACGAGACAATGGCCGTTTCCGCCCCGGAAAAGAAGGCGGCACCGATGATACATGCAATGATGACGAGAATATAGATCATCTAAATCCGCCCTCTAATGCCCAATCTCCCTTTGGTAACCTGCATCCTGACGATTCGCCTCGGCTCGGCTTCCAGGACTTCGAACTCCAAGTCCCCGATCCGTACTTTTTCCTTGACCCTGGGTATCCTGCCCAGTTGATTTACTAAGTATCCGCCAATACTCTGGGCTTGATCATCCTTGAGGCTCGTCTTCATCTGTTGGTTGAAGTCTTCCAGCTCCATGGCCGCTTCCACCACAATCCGATCCGGAGAGACCTTTTTATAAGCGGCCCAGGCCTCTCGTTTCTTATGGGCTATCTTCCCCACGATCTCCTCCAGGAGATCATCCATGGTAATCACCCCGGATACGATCCCGTACTCGTCGATCGCCACGGCGAGATGTTGCCGTTTCGATTGAAATTCACGGAAGAGGTCATCGATCTTCTTCGTCTCCGGGATGAAATAGACGGGTCGGAGGTAATCCCTCAACGCCTCCTTTTTTGGCTGACGGAGGAAGTCCTTTATGTGCAGGACGCCGACAATAGTATCCTCATTTCCCTCATATACGGGTACTCTGGAATAGTCCTTCCTTTTGAGGAACCGGAGTGCTTTATCAATAGGGGTGTTTACCTCTATGCTGACCATCCTCACCCTTGGGGTCATGACCTGTTCTACCCGTTTATCCCCGAAGGAAATAACCTTCTCTATCAGGTCCCTTTCCAACCGGTGGACCGCGCCTTCGGAGTAGCCGATGTCCAACGCCGTTTTTAGTTCCTCCTCTGTTACCCCCAGGGAGGGAATAGGCTTATCGGCCATGGGGCCCACAACGAGATCCGTAATCCATCGGAGGGACCTTCGGGCAGGACTAATAACCATGGAAAAAAGGTTTAGAGGGATAACTACCAAAGGAGCAATCTGTTCAGGCCATTCCACAGCGATGACCTTGGGCATGATTTCGCCAAACAATAGGATGAGGAGGGTCATGGCCAATACCGTCACAAACAGTGCCGTGCCACCGGAGAAGAGGTGAGAGGTAATGTTTTCGCCAAGGCTGGATGAGGCAATGTTGACAACCATATTCCCAAAGAGGATGGTGGCAAGGAGTCGATGAGGATTGGAGAGCATCTTGGCCACCAGGCCTCTGGAGGAGGAACGGCTTGCGGCCATCTGCCTCACTTTGAGCCTGTTCAAACTGAACAGGGCCGTCTCCGAGCCCGAGAAAAAGGCGGAAAAACAGAGCAATATGGCTAAGCCGATGAGCTTGATCGTCATGGAGGGAGAACTCCCATATACACATAGATGATTCTGTAACCAAAGCCCATTTTTGTCAACAAACTCCTCCGAGGTCTCTAAAAAGGTCCTCTTCGCAGCTCAAAAATATTTTTCCGACCATTCTAAAACACACTGCAACACCGCATGATTTCGCGCTCAGAGCTCCTTTTTCTACTTATCAAAGATTTCCCTTTTCTTAACTTTCCTGAATTTCTTGACTACTCTAAAAGAATGTGATAGGCGAAATCATTTTGCTTTCCCTCCCACCACGATCTCGGGGATTCTCAAGGTGGGCTGCCCGCTGGCTACGGGAACACCCTGGCCCTCTTTTCCACAAGTCCCGATGGTGAATCCGAGGTCATCTCCCACCATATCGATCTGCTCGAGGATTTCCGGTCCGTTTCCCGTCAGTGTGGCCCCCCTCACCGGAGCTTCAACCTGCCCATTGGCGATGAGATACCCCTCGCTCACCTCGAAGACGAAGTTCCCGTTGACCGTGTCCACCTGACCTCCGCCCATCTTCTTCACGAAGAGGCCTTTATGAGTGGACCGGATGATTTCCCCGGGATTTGAGGACCCAGGGGCGATGAGGGTATTTGTCATTCTCGGAACGGGCTTGTAACGGTAGGACTCCCTTCGCCCGTTTCCCGTGGACAGGGTTCCTCCCTTTCCCGCCGTAAGCCGATCAAAGAGATAACCCTGAAGTATCCCTTTGTCTACCATGGTTGTCCTCTGGGAAGGAGTTCCCTCGTCATCGAAACAGAAGGATCCCCTTTTCTGGGGAAGGGTGGAATCGTCTACGACGGTGATCAAGGGAGAGGCTATCTTTTTCCCGGCTCGATGGGCATAGACCGATAGGCCCTGCTGGACCAAGTCAGCTTCTAGGCCATGACCGATGGCCTCATGAATCATTGTTCCACCTGCCTCGCTGGAGAGGACCACCACCATCCTCCCCATGGGAGCCTCCCTAGCTTCCAGCATGAGCAGGGATCGGTTCGCGGCGATATCAGCCACCTGTTCCGGGGAATATGTGTCGAAGAGCTCGAACCCAATGGTCCCGCCCACCGGCTCATAGCCCGTTTGGGTGATTCCGTCCTGAGCGGAGACAACCTGAACGAAAAAGAGGGTCCCAATCCGATTGTCCTCAACCAAAATGTCCTTTGAGTTGGCTACCGTCACCTTCTGATTGTAGTCCCTGTAGACGACCTTCACCTGTCTCACCCGTTGATCCCTTGAACGGGCCCCTCGGTTGGCCCTCTCCACCATGGAGACCTTCTGGGACATGGGAACACCATCTGGCAGTAAGCGGACCCCATGGCCTGACGAAGAGGGTTTCGTTTCAAACTGGATATTAGTCGGTCCCGCCTTAGCTCTCACAGCACTACTCACCGAACTAGCCAATTCCAGGAGGCCTTTTTCGGAAAATGTATTACAGTACCCATATGAAGTCTTGTGATCGAAGATCACCCGGAGACCCACCCCGGCATCCGTTCCCGTAATAATCCGCTCAATCCGATCATCCTCACAGATGATGGAGCACGTGCTCGTCTTTTCGAGGAAGAGCTCTGCAAAGTCCCCGCCGTGTTTCAGGGCCCGCTTCAATACCTTGGAAAAATCGATCTCTGCAATCATCGAGATACCCCGTAATTCGGTGGTGGCGATTTAATTCGCTCAATGGGTATCTCCTCCCCGAGTCCCTCTAAGACCATTTCCATGTCCTTCTCCAATCCCGGCGGAACCATCACCTCCACGATCCCGTTCCGAGGATCGACGGTCCTGAGCACCCCAAGTCCCTCATAGGATTCCAGGATGAACTTCATGTAGGCGATATCCCTAGATTTGATCTTGAAATACCATTGAACGGTATCCATTTCCCCCTCAACTCGGCCGCTTTTCCCCTATCAAGACTCCGTGGACATCTCCGAAGAGGACCACATCCTCTATGGTGCCCTCTATAGGCACAAGACTCTTGGAGACCCAACCCTCTACCTTTCCCGTCCTGGATCTCGTGATCTCCTTGTCCAAGAAGACGGTAACGTAATATTCCCTGCGGCCCCTATCCCCTTCGCCATGACGCCGTCGCATCTCCTCCTCCCTTGTCGCAACCTCCACATCGATGGTGGAAACTCCTCCCTTGGGAATGGTCCTCAGTCGATATCGCTTCCCCCGTTGGATCTCCCCGTAAACTCCCCGGCGGAAGTTATAAAAGGCTGTTAAGAAGTCATCATATACAACCCCCGGGGGGACCCTTTCCTCCGTATTGATGAAGACACCCCTTCTATTCATTCTTCTCTTGATTAATTTTCCTGCTCCGTAATCGAAAAGGGTGATCTTTTTTCGAACCTTTTTCCCAATCACAACATCCTCTTCAAACCGGAGGGGCCTAAACCTCTTTCCCCCTTCGATAACCTCCATATAGGAAGTATAGATATCTCGGCGATAACGAATCAGCTTTCCAATGAGCCCTGAGGTCTCTCCCTCCAGGGTGGCCTTGTAACCCCGATTCCCTTTATCTTTCTGGAAGAAGATCCTTCCGATAGCCGCCTCTTTAAACCAGAGAAAACGTATTTGATAACGAAGCTCCTCCCCTCGGAAGTCGGAGGCAAGCTCTTTTTCTACCGAGGCTCTCGGTTCAATCAAGGCGAGGCGACCATGGGGGATGTAAATCTTGCCGTGTATGGAATGGAGAAGGGGGAGGACAGTCACTGAGAGGAACCCCTTTATAAAAGACCTTCTCGAGAAGTAACCCATTTTTTCCTTCCCTAAGATCCCGATGAATGAGCGGTCCGAGAGAGGAGGGCACATCCGATGGCCCCGTTGAATGCGGGGCGCTTTGGGACGATGACTGGTACATGAACGGAGTGCTTAAGGAGTTTTATGATAGCCTCGTTCTTCGCTACGCCTCCGGAAAAGACTAGATTTTGGCGGGGAAATCGGTTGATTAGGGGGAGTACGCGCTTCACCACAGAAAGGTTCACCCCTGCACAGATCCTGGGAATTGGGATTCCCTCGATGATATTGCCGATCATCTCGGATTCTCCGAAGATGGCACAGGTGGCATCCAGGTCGATAGGATCATTATGTTGCTCCCCTAAATCCGTCAGTGATACGGCTAAAACCCTTGCCATATTCTCTAAGTATCTTCCGCTTCCCGCGGCACATTTATCATTCATGAGGAAATCCCTGACCTTCCCCTCCTCCACATAGGCCACCTTGGTATCCTGGCCCCCCAGGTCGAGGAGGGTAAAATCCTTCAATCCCGTCTGGAATAGTGCCCCTTGGGCATGTGCCTGGATTTCCGTGACGATGTTTCCCCCCGAGAGGTTGATATTGTTTCGACCATAACCCGTGACGGATATCCTTGAACGAGGATCGATGGGGAGGTCAAGTCGATCAAACCGAACCCAGAGCTTTCCCTCCTTGATCGTGCCGTATCGCTTATAAAAACGAAGGGTATCGAAACTCCTGCTTCTTACGATCTTGCTTCCTTCCATCAAAACGATCTTTACCCTTCGGCTTCCCAAATCGATTCCGATATACACGATGATTAATTTTCCTCCTGATTCCCCTTTACCATTTCGATGAAACTCTCGATCCTGACCTTTGCTCGGGCATCCAATGGGGCAGGCCTATCCCCCTCCAGCGTCAATATCGGCAGATCCATTTCGTAACGGAGTATCAGATCCTCTATCTGCCTGAAACAGAAGGATTGGACGTAATGGATCAACCCATCAATTCGTCTCCGCTGCACCTCCTCACGAATATCCCTCATCCGGGAAAAGATATCATAGGGGTATGTGTATCTCAGGTATTGTTGCAGGAGGGTAGTCGTCCGGTAGGGCATGCTGAATTGACGTTGGGTTTCATTAAATACCACCCGTGCACCCACCTCCTCGGTGAAGGGGTAGAGATCGCTATATATGGGTGGGACGCCTACATACCCCAATCTAATCTCCGGATTGAACCTATCCCGCCCCTTAAGCTCCTTGAGAAAATCCTCTACTTCTTCTTGGAAACCCTCTAAGTCCCCCTTCATGTCGCTTGCATTCACCAAAAAGTAATGGTTCTCGAATCCGGTCACGGTCCCTTCCTGCCAAGTTAACCGATCGATCAATGCCAGCCTTTCCCGTATCCCGTCCAACCTCCTCTTAAGACAGTCGGTATCGGCTTCCGTTACGCCGAAGTGGTCCATCATCTTTTTCATTTGAAGATGAAGCAGTTCCTCATCCCGGTCATAGGGATAGGAGAAGGGAAAGATCTTAACCCCCTTCAATTGGAGGGTTTCCATCAGGGCTTGGGTATTACTGCAATCGCCCTGAGTGACGGCGATGACTTCATCCACGTCCGACCTCGTGACCACGGCGTAAATCCCCTTAATCCAACCGCAAATATTCCGTGGATATCCCTCCAACTCGGCTTCCTCGACCAGGGCTTTTTTTTCGGGATGGGTGATGAAGACGTTGTTGAGGTCTACGGGTATCTTTCCGGCGGCGAATAGGATTTCTATGGGGATGGTCGTTGTGAATCCGATTCTACCCACCTTGGCGTCGGTCCCCAATTTAGGCGAAGAAATCATTGAACAATTTCACTATACACCAATCCCTGTGGGATAACAATCCCCATGGCGGTCGCCCTATATATGGGCCAAGAGGGGACCATTTCTTGAGGGAAGGGCCCATTTGCCCAAAAGTTCCCTGCTCTTCTTTCCCGCTGGTTATCGAATCACAAAAGGACCGGATACCTGTCTAAGGGGTCATGCTCACGGGATAATGGGGTCCTCGCAAACTCGGGAACTTCCCGTTCCTCAATTGACGCTCGAGGTGAACTATGGTATTTAATGAATATGCTTAGACTATTGAGACAGAGATGTTTTATCCTTTCCCTGCCCCTTCTGGTGCTATCCTGTTCTCAGATGGAAAAGGGGGTTAAACCCAAAGGCTTGATGGGGGAGCTCCCTGTGCTCTCCGAGAGTGGCCAAAAAGCCTCCCTATCCTATTACCATTACATCCTCGCTCAATTGAAACGGCATGAAGGGAAACCGGAGGAAACCATAGATGAATTGAGGAAAGCCGTTGATTACGACCCAAGATCAGCTTTTCTTCATGTCGAACTTGCCCGCTTTTACATCAAGAAAGGACTGACCACTGAAGCCATTGCGGAGTGCGAGGAAGCCCTTACCATAGATGGGAGCTTCGTCCCAGCCCATATCGTACTCGGTGGTCTCTATTCCACCCTTAAACAGACACCCATTGCCATCGAGCATTACCAGGAGGTCTTGAAGATCGACCCCCAAAACCAGCAGGCACATATCTATCTCAGTTCATTATACCGGGAGTCCCAGCAATACGATAAAGCCATTGAGATCTTGAAGAAATTGATCGACAAGTTCCCGAACGATATTATGGGACTCTATTACCTGGGGAGAATCCACGCAGAGATGAAGAGGTTTGAAGCAAGCATCGGGTATTATGAGCGGCTTCTCTCCGTCAGACCTGATTTCATATCGGGTTTAATCGACCTCGGGGCCATCTATGAGATCCAGAAAAAACCGGAAATGGCCATTGATACCTACCAAAAGATTCTAAAGATCGATTCCGAAAACAGGACGGCCCATGAGCGACTCGGCCAACTGTATATTAGGGGAAACCAATGGGAGGATGCCCTAACCCAATACCGCGAGATCCAAAAATTTGATTCCGATGACTTAGATATCAGGGTTAAGATGGGGCTCATCTATTTTGAAAAGGGGAATTACGATGACGCCATCTTGGAATTCAGTTTCGTCCTGGCGGCCAATCCGAAGAATGATAAGGTGAGGTTCTATCTCGCAACGGCCTATCTGAAGGTGGAGAATCATGACCAGGCTATGGCCGAGTACATGAAGATCCCACCAGAATCGACCTTCTATGTTGATTCCAGGGAGAATGCCGCTCTCATCCTTGAAGATCTCGGGAAATTGGATGAGGCCATCGATCTCTTGGATAGATCGATTCGGATCAAGCCCAAGGACACTGGGCTCTATCTTTTGCTCTCTTCTTTCTATGAAAGGGGGAAACAGGTAGAAAAAGCCCTCGAAGTATTAACAAGGGCCCACCAGTTCGATGAGAAGAACACCGATCTCCTTTTCCAGATGGGGATCTTTTACGATAAACTGGGTAAATTTGAGGAGATGGTGCGACGCATGAGGGAAGTGATTTCGTTAAACCCCGAACATGCGAACGCACTGAACTACCTCGGCTACAGCTTCGCAGACAAGGGAATCCATCTGAATGAGGCGCTGGAGTTGGTTCAGAAGGCTCTCAAATTGAAACCCGATAGCGGTTACATTACCGATAGCTTGGGTTGGGTATATTACAAAAAGGGGGAGTATAAGAGAGCCCTTACACAATTGGAAAAGGCTATCGAATTGACCCCTGATGATCCCATCATAACGGAACATCTGGGGGACGGTTACCTCAAGGTCAACCTGCCGAAAAAGGCCCTGGAGTTTTACGAAAGGGCACTGCAACTTAAACCCAAGGAGGATCAATTAAACCGCTTGAGGAAGAAGATCAAGGAGATCAAGGCGAAAAAGGGAGGAACCCCTTGAAGGCTCTTCTTTGGAAGGGGGGATTATTGATCTTCTACCTCTCATTCCTCTCAAGCTGTGCATCGCTCTGGCCGGAAAGGGTCCCGAGGGAAATCCTCTCCTCTTCCGATCTTCTCCAACGGGTGCAGGCAAGAAATCAGCGGATCCAGTCCTTAAGGGCCCTAGCGAAGGTCACGATCAACCTCGGGGAAAACCGCTTCAGGCTAGAAGAGCTCATCATCGTCAAGAAACCCGCATCACTGAGGGTAGAAGCCCTCAGCCTTATTGGCAGACCCCTCCTCTATTTAGCCACGGACGGTGAAGTCTTCGAAATACTCATCCCCGGCGAAAATCGTTTTTACCGGGGACCAGCGTCCTTTGAATACCTTTCCACCCTTTTCCCCTTCTGCCGGGGGATAAGGGAGATTATTCCACTGATAGTGGGGGAAACGGGTTGGGCGGATAACGAGCGCCTTGTCGCCCAATTTAGTCAAAGGGATAAGCTCTACGTTGTAGAGGAAGACACCCCAGAAGGGTCAAGGCGAATATTTTGGATAAACCCCTTCCATTTTGCCCTGGTCAGAGCCGCTGAGTTTGATCATCAGCAAAATCCGCAGTGGGAAGTTCTCTTTGCGAATTTCAAGAAAAGGGATGGAATCCTCTTTCCCACGGACATCGAATTCCGAAGCACCAGTTCCGGCAGCAGGATGAAAATGCGCCTTTTAGAGTGGGAAATCAATCCCTCTTTGGGGGAGGGGACATTTCGATTGAATGCGCCCAAGGGGGTGGAGATTATCGAAATGAAATGATGGAGGCTGGATTCTAACCCCCGGCCACAGGTGGAAAGACGGACAATACATCCCCGCGCTTTAGAACTCGTTCGAGGTTGCTATGGACCCCGTTGACCAAGATGATTTTGGGGATTTCATCGGGAATTTCCAACTTTTTCAGGACATCCCTTACCGTATTGGTGGAACTGACCTTAAGCTTACAGGAGAACGAGCCGCTCCCCTTGGGTAGATAATCCCTCAGTGTAGCAAATAGCTTAACCTCGATTTCCATCGCCTCAACTGATCCCTGTTGCCAAATTATGGACATTTACCTGTATATGACTACATAGATATTTACGTGTAGGAGAGAATACAAGCAAATTCCAAATTAGAATTCCATCCCTGTTTGAATTATGCGTAACTATTTAAGGCGGTACATATAATTATATCCATTGAGCTCCCCTTGAGTAAAGTCGGCTATAGAGGGAACAAATGAACCGAGCCTTTCTCACCTCCACGTTTCAACCTTATCCGTCGATTCAACAATGACAAAAACCCTATCGTTGTTGCTCTCCTTATCGGCGGGAAAGATGAAAAACCCCTTTCTTTCCGACGCATACCCGTGGGTCGATCCGTACATCACCTCCCCATCGGAGAAGGCAACCTTAACCTTCAATCCGTGAACGTCTTTTAGGCTTTCCACGGTGAAATCGTCACTCCCCCGGTGGTTCTTATTTCCCTCGAAGGTTTTAACGAAAAAGACCGCCTTCAGGTGAGAGGTGGATACCTCGATGACCTTTCCCCCATCCTGGGCCTCGGTGACATGGAAGATGTCCCTGTTCGGGTGGAAATCGTGCGTGAACCCCTTTATCATCCTCCCGTCCCGAAACCGCACGACAACCTTATTTTCTATTTGCAGCAAGATACGCTCCCATACCCATTGGGGCTCAATGCTTACTGTAAAGGATTTTCGTCCAAAGATCAACCTTTTAATATTTGGAGTTGCTGAGTTTCTGGAGAAGGCTAGCCCTTTGAGGCCATGTATGGGTTAGAAAGATATATAACTCAGTTCTCAGGATCTCTGTGGCCGAGGAATATCTGCCATGGATTTAAGAATATCCGATACAAGATTTGTAAATAATTCAATCGCAAATCAAAAATCCAGTTCCTCAGGGCAAAGCTACTATTTCATCTTGTATTAAAAAAAGCAGAGTCATTATGGCCCTGCCTTGGGCGAGATCAAGTCAATTAACTCCGGGACTGGTTTTGCTCCAATTGTCACGCACGTCCCCCCATTACGTTTATCAATCCGAAGCAGGCAGCATCCCGCAGCGCCACCGCCAGGGACCCCCATCTATCTGTTCTTTCGCGCTTTTCGTCTAGCCAACCCATACATAAGGAGAGGTAGTTTAAGAAATGCATCCATTAAGTCGGGGGCGGTGACAAGACCAATTCGCCACGCTTTTCTGATGATATGGATGACCTGCGGTAGATCGTAGAACTCCGACTGGATCCGGTTCCGGATTTGTTTGAGCTCCTTTCGCCCATAATTGTCTGAATAAACGGAACCGCCGATACGGTTGTAGTAGTAGCCCGGCGTTTCTTCAACCACTGCCTTTAGGGACGAGAACCTCTCGATGCGGAGTTTCTGGAAAGTGATGGAATCCAACTTGATCTCTTTCGCGAACTTCGGAATGTAGAGCATCTCTTCTTCCGTCTCGCCGATGTTGCCGTAAATGAAGTACCCATGCAGGTAGAAGTCGTACTGCGTCAGGACCGCAAACGCATCCCGGACCTGCTGTTGGGTGAAGCCCTTTTGAAGCTGCTTCAAGATCCGGTCGTGCGGCGACTCGACCCCGATCAGAAAAACCTTGAAACCCGCTTTCTCTGCCTTGTCGAGGACCCTGGGATGCTTCGCGGTGTCAATCCGGGTCTGGGCAATAAAGATCTTCTTGATCTTGTTCTCGATAATCAG
>CBDUXJ010000058.1:0-10903 GCA_965371165.1 uncultured Syntrophobacterales bacterium
TTATTCCCGGGGTGAGGCTCGACCCGGTGCAATACCTTTATCTCCCTCCCAAAGGCATCAACCTCAACCTGCCGGCCCCCGTCTATCCCTTTGAGGAAGGGTTCCCATTGTTGTTCGACCCCGTACCTCCCAATGATGTCGCCCATTTGATATCCTTTGAATCGATTCTGCCTGAGTTCATTGCCGTCGATTTCCCCAAGGTAGCCCACGAGGTGAGAGGCCATATTACCGTAGTTATAGGCCCGCCTGGGTCGAACATCGACGATTAACCCGGGAAGATCCAATTGACGGGTTTTTAAGAGGGCCAATTGTAACCTGTTAATGTCCGATTGGATTCGAACTGGCTTGAACGGGGGCCTGCGTTTATTGACTTCCAGCCTTTTCTCCACTTTTTCGGGCGTGACCTTCAACATGCGATGCAAAAACTCGGCGGTTTTCTCCATATCGACGATATCCTCCGGGACCAGGAGCACCTCGAAGCTGGGCCGGTTATCTATGAGAATTCGTCCCCTTCGATCCAGGATCATTCCTCGGCTGGCTGATATCTCGCGGATTCTTATCCGATTATGTTTTGACAATCTGGAAAACTCTTCCCCCTTGATGATTTGGAGGTGCCATATTCTCAAACCCAGAACCACGAAACCAATAAGGCCGGCTATCAAAAATGGCTTATACCTGCCCTGCAAATCCTCTATGCCCTGAGATCCCAATCGCATCCTATTTAACCCACCAATATCCCCATGATTTGACGGATTCCTCCTGTGAAAGGAGGGGAACGCATCTAACCAGAGCTATGAAGAGAGGCCCCAGCAATCCCGTAATGATGGATTGTGGGATGATGAACAGAAAAAATGGATGGAGGAGATTTTCCACGGGGCTCACCATCCCGAGGATCGAAATGATGATAAATCCCTCGATGATGCTAAATGAGAAGATAGTCCCAGCCTGGAACAGAGGACTTTCCACGTAAAATCGGTCCTTGATGAGAATGGTTAAAAAGAATATGGCGGTTTTTGAGAAGGTTTGGACGCCGAAGATGCTTCCCGAAAAGATATCCATCATGTAACCCGATAGGAAGGCGAGAATTGCTCCGGCAAGGGGGTTTGAATAGAGCCCGAGGTAGACGGTTATTATGAGCAGGAGATCTGGCTTGGCCAGCTGATGGGAAAGCTCCGCTATTACTGTTGTTTGGATCACCAGGCTCAAGAAGATGAGGCCAACCAAGGAGAGATTTTTCTTCATGGGTTTCCCTTGCTCATTCGTCGGAGAATACCCTTTTATCCCTTAAATTCCAGCACCTCAAGGGTACCATCAGGGGATATCTGGTGGTTGAGTCTCGGTAATGACGAACACTTCCTCCAGTTTTGTAAAATTGACGCTCAGTGTAATTTCGGCGTGTTGAAAGAGGCCGTAGGTCTTTTTTTCGATTTTGCTGATTTTGCCGATCATCAAACCCTTTGGGTAGCGGCCGCCCAGCCCAGACGTTACCACTCTATCCCCCAGTTGAATATCCTGTGTCCGCGATGCATACTTTAGGCGGCAGAGATTTTCCCCATTTCCCTCCACTACACCCTTGGCCCGACTCCTCTGAACGATAGCATCTACCGAGCTATTAAAGTCCGTGATCAGGAGAACCTTTGCATAGTGAGGTGATGTTTGCAGGACGTGTCCTGCAATTCCTTCCGGGGAAACAACAGCCATCCCCCGTTTAACCCCATGCTTGGTTCCTTTGTCGATGAGAATCGTCCTGAACCAACTTGAGGGATCGATACCAATGATTTGAGCGGGCAACATGGACCGCGGGATCTTCTTGCTGAATCGAAGGAGATTCCGCAGCCTTTCACTGGCGATGGCCTTTTCCTTGAGGAGATTATTCTGTTCCCGAAGTTCGGTCACCATTCTCCTCAGCGCTACATTTTCCCTTTTTAGGTTGACCAAAAGGACGTAAGAATCGATGAGGTTACCTATCGCGTCGGTGGAATACGTGACCGCCTTTTGGAAAGGGGATGTAATTTCCAGGAGGAACCAATCGATGAATGCAAGTCTTTCCACATTGTTGATTCTGGAAGAGATGGTGAGCAAGGCGGCGGTGAGAAAGATGACGGCAAAAATGGAAACCCGGAATCTCTTGAATATCGATATTTCCTTTTCCACCATAGGCGTTGAAAACGTGTTAGGAATGGGCCGTTGTCAATCTAAGCAGCTCGAGGTCATCCAGTACCTTGCCGGCGCCTAAAACCACAGCTGAAAGCGGATCATCGACAATGGTGATGGGAAGGTTCGTTATCTCCCGCAACAAAACATCCAGGTTTCTCAGAAGAGCCCCGCCTCCTACCAGCACGATTCCCTTATCTACGATGTCCGCCGCCAGCTCAGGGGGAGTGCTCTCGAGGGTAATCCTCACGGTCTCCACGATGGTATTGATGGGCTCGGCTATGGCCTCCCGAATCTCTTCCCCACTGATCTCTAACGTTTTCGGAATTCCGGTTACGAGATCCCTTCCCTTCACCTCCATCGTCTTCGGGGTCTCTTCGGGATATGCGGTGCCGACCTCAATTTTGATTGACTCTGCAGTCCTTTCGCCGATTAAGAGGTTGTATTTTCTCTTAATGAATTGGAGGATTGCCTCGTCCATTTTATCACCGGCCACCCGGATGGATTGACTCACGACAATGCCCGAAAGCGATATAACGGCTACTTCCGTTGTGCCCCCACCGATATCGACGACCATATTTCCCGATGCATCGGTGATGGGGAGCCCGGCACCGATGGCAGCAGCCATAGGTTCTTCAATGAGGTAGATCTCCCGTGCCCCGGCCGACTCGGCGGACTCCCTTACAGCCCTTCTCTCGACAGGGGTAATCCCGGAGGGAATGCAGACGATAACCCTTGGTCGCACCAGGGTCTTTCGGTTATGGACCTTGGTAATGAAGTACCTCAGCATCTCCTCCACGATTTCGAAATCGGCGATCACCCCGTCTTTCATAGGGCGGATGGCAAAAATGGACCCGGGGGTCCTTCCCAGCATCTCCTTTGCCACCTTCCCCACGGCGAGCACCTTCATTTCCCCCTTATTGTCCTTTTGCACGGCAACGACCGATGGTTCGCAGGATACGATCCCTCTTCCCCTGAAGTAGACTAGGGTGTTTGCCGTTCCCAGGTCGATGGCGAGATCATTGGAGAACACTCCCCACAGACTATCGAATACCATGACCCCTCCCTACTTGATTCAGGCTCCACCCACATCGGTTGACAATCTGCATTCGATGTGGTTTCCTACTTACGTATTCAAATAATTAATTATTACCGGATAAAGGCCTGGGGTCAAGTTAAATAAATGTTGATTCTAGAATTTCTTTTTCGGAAGTGAAGGGAGGAATCTTCAATGCTCAAATATATTCGTACCCATGCTAGCTCATGGATTATCAAGGTGGGCCTCATTTTCATTGCCATCGTTTTCGTCTTCTACTTTGGCTGGGGGCGTATTAGGGGAGGGCATGAGGGCATGGTAGCAGAGGTAAACGGGCAGTTTATCAGCCGAAATGACCTGAACGAAAGATATCAAAACCTGATGGCATTATACAGGGATAGATTCAAAGGCCAGCTTTCCGAAGAGGCGATCAGGGCTCTTGGGTTAAAACAGCAGGCCCTGAATGAGCTCATCAACGACATTCTCCTCTACCAGGAGGCCCTTCGAATGAACCTTCGGGTTGGCCCCGAGGAACTCAGGAACCATATTCAATCAATGCCCCTCTTTCAAGTCAATGGAAAGTTTCATAAGGAGAGGTACCTGAGGGTACTCAGGGCCAATCGGACCAAACCCGAAGATTTCGAGCAGACGCACAAACAGCATCTCCTCATCGGCAAGCTGAGGAATCTCATCCTGCAAAATACCGGCACCGTCTCCGCGGGGGAAGCCCGAGAGGCATACCTCATGGAGAATGAGAAGGTAAACCTCGAGTACATAAAGATAGGGCTGGCGGTTTTTTTGGAGAAATCGGGGGCCACTCCTGCTGAGGTCGAGGAGTACTTCTCCAACCATCGGGAGGACTTGCGAATCCCTGAAAAGGTGAACCTCCAGTACGTGGTGTTTCGGCCCAAGGACTACAGGGACAAGGTAGATATCACCCAGGAGAAGATCAAGGCCTATTATGAAGAGAATATCGATGATTTCCTTATTCATGAACATGTGAGAGCGAGACATATCCTCATCAAAGTACCCCCCGATGCGGAGAGCGAGAAAGTCGAGGAAGCCCGCAAGAGGGCGGAGGAAGTTCTGGCGCGAGCCAAGCAGGGGGAGGATTTTGCCTCTTTAGCCGAGAAATATTCCGAAGGACCCACGGCGAAGGAAGGCGGGGATCTGGGCTATTTCCCTCGAGGGAGAATGGTAAAGGAATTCGAGGATGCGGCATTCTCTCTCAAACCGGGAGAGGTGAGCGAAGTCGTGAGAACTCGATTTGGTTTTCATATCATCAAGGTTGAGGATATGAGGCAAGAGAAGACCCAAAGTCTCGATGAGGCGCGGAAGTCCATCGAATCCACATTGAGGGATCAAGAATCCCTGGATCTGGTGGAAAGAAGTGCGGAGGAGGCCTTTTATGCCCTTTACAAAGATGGCGAAATGGGGAAGGTTGCCGAGGAGTATCACCTTTCGGTAAAAGAAACGGGTTTTTTCAGCCGTGGCGAAACCATCAAGGACATACCCCGCAGCGACGAGATGACATCCATTGCGTTCTCCCTCAAGGAGGGTGAGATTTCCCCCGTGGTCGAGGTTTCCAAGAATCTCTACATTTTTGGGTTGATCCAAAAACAGCCGTCCCATCTGCCCGAATTGGAGGAAGCGAGGGATAAGGTCGAAAAGGAATTGAGGGAGAAAAAGGCGGGGGAGAAGGCCGAATCGACAGCGGAGGAGTTATTGGCCGAGGTGAAGGGGGGCAAGCCGATGAAAGAGGCGGCCACCGGCAAGGGGTTAAAGGTGGAGGAGACGGGACTCTTTAAGAAGCGGACGAATTACATCCCCAAGATAGGCTCCGTTGAGGGTTTGGTGGAGGTCATCTCCCCCTTGGATGCCGAACACCCCTATCCGGATCGAACCTTAAAGACTGGAAAGGATTGGGTTATCATACGATTCAAGGAGGCGGAAACGCCCGATATGAAGAAGTTCGAATCGGAGAGGGAGTCTTGGGAACAGAGGCTTCGTTACACGAAAGCTGAGGAGGGCTTTCGGAGATGGTTGGCTGCCCTTAGGGGGAAATCGAAGATCGGAATCATTGGGGATGTGACTTAGCTGTAAGCCGCTTTCCCCGTATCGCTGTATCGCGAAGGACCTTACTGGGAAGCTTGAGACAAGACAAAATTTCCTTAGTTTCCCTCCTTATACTAGGAAGTATTCTTTTAAGTATCGAATACTATTACATATAGATGTTTAACACAAAGGTAAGCAAGCTTCGGTTATTTAAAATATTGACATTAAAGCATTGATCGTGGAAAATACCGGAATCTAGTTGAGCTGATCGCCAAGGGCAAACCATCTCGAGAGGGTGGGTCGCAAAGTTACGGGTCAGCGTACGATTCATGGCGATGATGGCCGGGCTGCCGATCAGGGAAGGCAGTCCGGCTTTTTATTTGGCATTCGCTAAGGTTGGAGCCAGAGATGAGAAGCAAAGGATTTTTTCTCTTTTTCGGTTCGATCATTTCGGTATTGGTCCTTCTGATGCTTTTGAGGTGTGGAGGGGATGGGGGCGGAGGCGGGGAGGGGATCATTTCCCCTGTGACGCCTCCCTCCACCTCCGGGACTGGATACATCGATGGGGTAGTCTACGACGCCTCCGATGACATGCCCCTTGAGGGGGCGCAGGTTACGGCCAGGGGGGTATCGGGTGAAGTTCAGTCCGATGGGCAGGGGAGGTTCTTCTTTCCCATCACGGAGAATTGGGAGTACATCCTCACAATCGAGAAGCCCGGCTACACTTATGCCCAGCGGAGGGCCCGTGGGGTTGTGGGGAGGGATGTGGCAGTGGAGCCCGTCTATCTTGTCCCCTTGGATTCGAAGGTCACCCGCATCGGCCCCAACGGTGGAACCCACACGGACTCCTCGGGCCGCATTGAGATCGTCTTTCCGGTGGGGTCGGTTTCAGAGGCGGTGGATGTCCGGGCCACCATGTTCGAGAGGGGTAGGGATCTTCCCTACCCCCTTCCGGCCCTCAGCAAGTTCACTGTGGCTTTAAACCTCAAGCCGGATAATCTCGTCCTGAATAAGCCCGCGCAGTTGAGGATTGAGAACTTCCTCGGTTTTCCCCCGGGCACACCCGTGCCCGTTGGCATCTACACGAAAGAAGGTGCCCAATGGGTTGCCGACGGCATGGGGGTCGTCACCGCCGATGGCCGTACCATGGAGTATGGGGTAAGCCATTTCTCCATCCTTGACTGCAACTATCCCGTCTTGCGTCCCGAGGATGCGGGCGTCATGAAGGGGATAAAGGATGAGACCTCTGAACAGGTTGATCGGTGTAAGGAGGACGGGGCCCATGGTTCTGCCAAGGTGGGCCTCAAGACGGGAAACCTCTATTCGGGCCATGCCCTCCCGCGCTACCGGAGCCTTGGAATCTGGCGGGGGGTGACCCTGGAGTACAACAGCCTTTCGGCAAGGCCCGGGGCGGTGATCGTCGCTGAGGCCGAATTGGATTCGGCCGAAACCCTCATCCCGGAGACCATCGGCTTTAGCGTGAGCATTGAGGGCATCCGGGAGGAGGTCAAATTCGAGGGTGATGAGGGTAAGGCTCGTTTTGCCTTTCATTTCGATGGGAGAAACGCCCGGGGTGAGCTTCTCCCCACGGGGAGCTACCCCTTTCGGGTGGATATCTCCAGCGATTACCGTGGCAACTACTATACAGCGGCCTTTTTCGGGGGTCCTCCCCTGGAGGATACTGGTGTCCCCTCCCGGGAGCCCTTTCCCCTGGAAAACTACTACTATGGATGGCTTCCCCTTCACAACGAAAACCGTAGCCCTTACGGCTCGGGCTGGGGGGTGAGGGGGCTTGGGAGGCTTCATATCGACCCTCAGGGGGAGTCAGTACTTCTGGTTGAGGGGAGCACCTACTCGGGGGTTTTCGTCCCTGTGGGTACCTATCATGAGATGGAGCCTCCGTGTGTGGTGTTTCTGGCGGGAATCGGGGTGGACGGAAAGGATCAGGTTTATTTCACCTCCAAGGCTTACGTCTGGCGCTTGGAGGCCGATGGCACACTGACGGTGGTTGCCGGAAATGGTGAGATCGGCTTTGGTGGTGATGGGGGACCTGCGACAGAGGCCATGCTCTGGACCCCGATGGATGTCGCTTTCGATTCGCGGGGAAACATGTATATCGCCGATACCGGGAATGATCGCATCCGGAGGGTCAACACCTCCGGCATCATCACCACCGTGGCCGGATCGGGGGAGCCCGGTTTCGGGGGAGACGGGGGGCCTGCGACAGAGGCAAAGCTTTTCTCCCCTACGGGTGTGGCCGTGGACACTTTGGGGAACCTCTATATCGCCGACAGTGGGAACAGTCGCATCCGCAGGGTGGATACCTCGGGGATCATCACCACCCATGCCGGATCGTCGGTGCCCGGTTTTGGTGGAGACGGTGGCCCTGCTATCGAGGCCAAACTATCCTCGCCCAATGATATCGCGCTCGATTCCGAGGGAAACCTTTACATCGCCGATAGGCGCAACAACCGGGTCCGCAAGGTGGATACGGGTGGGATTATCACCACCGTGGCCGGCACTGGAGTAGGTGGCTTCAGCGGAAACGGTGGGGCGGCGGTAAACGCCCAGATATGGAACCCCTATGATATCGCCCTGGATAGGCAGGGAAACCTTTATATCGCCGATTTCGAGAACTACCGTATCCGGAAGGTGGACAGTCGGGGAATCATTGACACCTGGGTGGGGGGAGGAAGGGGGTACACAGTCGATGGCATGCCCTCGACGGAGGCTTATATCCTCCCGCCTCATACCATTGCCATAGACAGCAAGGGAGAACTCTACATCGGCCAGCTTCCTCGGTTTGGCCAGTGCTATCCTGTCTCGAGGGTCGATTTCCACATCCTGGGCGAGCCCCATGAGGTGCTCTTCGATTCCCCCAGGGGGGATTTCACCAAGCTTCGGCAAAACACGGACCTCACCTTCACCCGGACCCTAAAGGATGGCACCGAGATCCACTTCGACCAGAGGGGCTTCCAGGTGAGGACCATAGACCTCAACGGAAACACTACCCTCTACGGCTACGATGAGGAGGATCGGCTCGTAACGATCACCGATCCCGGTGGCCAAATTACTCGCTTCGAATACGAAAGTAATGGAAAGCTTTCGCAAATCATCGACCCTACAGGAAGGGAGACCCGCTTCGAGGTGGATGAAGCGGGTGACCTTCGGGCCGTTTTCGATCCAGCGGGCGCTGAGATCCGGTTTACCTACCGGGATCACTTGCTTGTCTCCAGTACCGATCCTCGGGGCCACTCTATAGATTACCTCTACGACCCCAAATACGGCCGGATTGCAGAGGGCAGCTATCCCACGGGCGAGGTTCGCTCCTTTTCCCACAGCGATACCCAGGGGTTGATCAACGACCTTCCCCCCGGTGTGGGGACCCCGGAAAACCCGGCCCCCATCGTGCGGCCAGAGGGGATAAGGGATACCTTCACCGATGGGGAGGGAAAGACCTGGACCTTTCGGACAGACCGGTTCGGCCGCATCATCGAAAAAGAAGATCCCATAGGGAGGATAACCCTCATCGAGCGGGATCTGGACTCCCTTCCCACGGGGATCCAACTTCCCAACGGCGAGGTCTTTCAGATCGGTTGGGACGAGAGGGCAAACCCCACGGTTATCAATCAACAGTCCATTGACGCCATGACCTCTATCAGCTACTATCCCATCCACAACAAGGTGGAGTATATAACCGATGCCGAGGGCCACACGAGCAACTTCAATTACGACGATCACGGGAACCTAACCGACCTCTGGGATGGTGAGTGGAATCATTACAATCTCACCTATTATGAAGGGGGACTTCTGGAATCGGTCACAAATCCCCTCGGAGAGACCACGACCTTCGCCCATAACGGCCTGGGAAACATCGAGTTTGTCACCGACCCACTGGGCCACACGACGACCTTTGGCTATGATGATGCTGGAAACGTCGAATCGGTCACCGATGCCAATGGTAATACCACCACTTACGGATATAATGCCGTGAACCGTCTCATCGAGGTCATTGATGCCGAGGGAAACATCACCACATATACTTATGAGGAGGCATGTTCCGGGTGTAGTGAATCGAGGGGGCTTCTTTCATCCATTACAGACGCAATGGGCAGCACTACCACTTTCAACTATGACGAGGTGGGTCAGCTCAGGGAAGTCATCCATCCCCTGGGTCAGAGAAAAACCTTTGACTACTACCTCAATCGCAGCCTCAAATCCATCACAACCCCCAGGGGTGATCTCATAGGGTTCATCTACGACGATGCGGGCCAGCTGGCCGAGAAGCGCCTCCCTGAAGGAAGTATCCATTACGGGTACGATGATGTGGGAAACTTGGCCTCCGTGGCCAACGGGGCAAGCATCATCAACATGGCCTATGATCTGGCAGGTCGCCTGAGGGGATTCGAAACTTCCCTTACTTCCCACCAGCCTGCGACCGCCATGGGGTATGATTACGACAGGGTTGGAAACCGGATATCGATGGATGATGGCACCGGAGCGAGCACTTACGCCTACGATGGAGCCAACCGGCTCACCGATCTCACAAGTCCAAGTGGTCATGCCGGCTATACCTATGACGGCTTGGGACGAAGAGAGGCTGTGACATTGCCCAATGGCATTCCGGTTGCCTATACGTACGATGATGCCGGGAGGCTCTTAAACCTAACACACGAGGGCGTCTCGAGTTTCGACTATACGGAGCACGACAATGTGGGAAACAGGCTCAGCATGACCACCGCCGGTGAAACCCACACCTACACCTACGATGACATCTACGAGCTCACTGTAGCAACCCATCCCCAATCCCCAACGGAGACCTTTACGTACGATGGGGTGGGAAACAGAAGAACATCTCGAGAGTATCCGGACTGGCGATACGATGACAACAACCGATTGACAAGTTACAACGGCACCACCTATACTCACGATGAAAACGGCAATACGGTCACAAAGACCGATCCCACGGGGACTACGACGTATACCTACGATTCGGAGAATAAGCTTGTGAGGATCGATTTCCCCGGCGGTGAGTTTGTGGAATATGTTTACGATGGCCTGGGAAGGAGGATCGAAAAGAACGCAAACGGGACCATTACCCGCTACGTCTATGACCTGGAGGATATCTTGTTTGATTACGATGGCAATAACGAACTAACTGCCCGCTACACTCACGGCCCCGGCATCGATGATCCCATCGCCATGGACCGAGGGGGCGAAAACTACTTCGATCACACGGATGGCCTGGGAAGCATCACCCAGATCACTGATTCCACAAAACAACCCGTGGCCAGCTACGGCTACGATGCCTTCGGAGAGATCACATCCCAGACCGGAAGCCTAGCCAATTCTTACACCTACACAGGCAGGGAATACGATTCCGAGTCGGGACTGTATTATTATCGGGCAAGGTACTACGACCCGACAGTCGGGAGGTTTTTACAACCAGATCCGTTGAATATGGCGATGGTGATACTGATAAGGCAGTATTTTCCAAGCAGTCCGATTAGTAGCCTCCTTTACCATTATGCTTTAAGAAAACCCCAGAGCATATCAAATGTGTATTTATATGTGCTAAATAATCCAGCAAATTGGGTGGATCCTTGGGGATTAATTTGGATAACCATCGGTTATGAGCATCAGAGTTGGACTAATTGG
>CBDUXJ010000059.1:0-10846 GCA_965371165.1 uncultured Syntrophobacterales bacterium
AGCGAGGAAGAACTCAAGGCGGGTCCCCAAGGGTCAAATTTAGGTCTTGGCTGTAGTAACCCCATCGCTGTTGCTTCTCTTAAAAAGGGCGATGCTGTCCTCGATCTTGGCTCGGGCGCTGGCTTCGATTGTTTCCTTGCAGCAAACAAAGTCGGGAAGGAGGGAAAGGTCATCGGCGTAGATATGACGCCGGAGATGATCGATAAAGCCAGGGAAAACGCAAAAAAGGCCTATTATGAAAATGTAGAATTTAGGCTTGGAGAGATCGAAAATATACCTGCTGCCGATAATTCCGTGGATGTCGTCATCTCAAACTGTGTCATCAACCTCTCACCTGACAAGAGAAGGGTTTTTAAAGAGGCGTTTAGGGTACTCAAACCCGGTGGAAGGCTGATGGTATCGGATATTGTCTTGATGAAAGATCTCCCCGATTTCATAAAAAACTCGATTGAGGCATATGTCGGTTGCATCTCAGGTGCGATAATGAAGAAAGAGTATATAGGAGCGATAAGAGAGGCTGGTTTTCGAGAGGTCAAGGTAATAGATGAGACATCTTTCCCGATTGAATATATAGCCAATGATCCAACTGCAAAGGCAATTATCAACAAGATGAACGCGTCAACAGGGAAGTTGGAAGAGATTGGCAATTCGGTTGTTAGCATAAACGTCCAGGGGAAAAAATCACATAAAGAGCTTGCCGTGACATCTGGAATCCGGAGGTGAACTCAACTCAGATCATCCAGAACTTCAAGACAACTGATTTACAGACCATCCTAGGACCACCCCAATATTTCCCGGCTTTCACCATTTCCCCCAGGGCAAGGGAGATCTCAACGGAGTTACATAGGGACTCGGGAAAATTCCATAACTATAGAAACACCCTCTCGGTCCGGGTCTTTAGGCGGATATAATACTCACCCAAAGGGTCGTTTTCCCCTTGCAATTTAACCCTCATTACGGTATAGATATTACCCGAAAAGGAAAATATAAAGGTTAGGGATACCCTCGGAATGAATTGAGGGACAGATGGTATTTTAACCAAGGTTTCAATGGCCTTGGTTTCCTTTTGTAGCCTCCGGGGAACACCGATGAGTCGAAACCTGAAATGGAAGTTTTTGTTGATCCTCTTCATCACGGCAGTAGCCCTTATGTATCTAACTCCCTCGGTGGTCGGTGATATGCCTGGCCTCTTGGGCAAGATACTTCCCCAGGATAAGATCCACCTCGGTTTGGACCTTCAAGGGGGAATGCACCTGGTCCTGGAGGTCGAGGGTCAGAAGGCCGTCGAAAGCTATGTGGAGAGGATTAAGGGGGACCTGAAGGAGGATTTGAAGAGGAAAAGAATCTATGCACCCAGGATTGAGAGGATAAATGGGGATCAGATCTACCTGGAAATTCTTGGGGAAAAGGAGAAGTTCGACGAATATATCACGAGCAACTACCCCATTTTTGAGGAGATATCGGCCGAAGGCCAGGGGAAATATCAGAAGATTATCTTGGGAATCGAGAAAAAGCAGGCCGACTATCTGAAGCGGTACGCCGTGGAACAGGCCCTTGAAACGATTCGGAATAGGGTTGATCAGTTCGGCGTTTCGGAGCCCGATATCAGCCCTCAGGGTTCGGAACGTATCCTGATCCAGCTTCCCGGTATAAAGGATCCCCAAAGGGCCATTAGATTGATCGGGAGGACAGCACTCCTGGAATTTAAACTCGTCGATGAGGAACATAGTCTCCAAGAGGCCCTCAAGGGAAACGTACCCGAAGGGGATTTTATCCTCTATCAGAAACGAGAGGAATTGGAAACGGGCAGGGTAACCAAGGTGCCCTTTCTTCTCAAGAAAAAAACCCTGATGACGGGGGAGGTCCTCAAGAATGCCCAGGTGAGATTCGACGAGTTCAATCAACCCTACGTGTCCCTGGAGTTCGATCCAAGGGGAGCTAAAATGTTTGAGCGAATCACGGGCAAGAACGTAAAAAAGAGGTTGGCAATAATCCTGGATAACAACGTCTATTCCGCTCCGGTCATCCAGGAAAGGATTTCTGGGGGAAGTGCCCAAATCACCGGAGGATTCGACGAGAATGAAGCTCGTGATTTAGCCATCGTCCTCAGGGCAGGAGCACTTCCGGCTCCCGTAAAGATCTTGGAGAATCGATCAGTAGGGCCCTCTCTGGGAAAGGACCTCATCGATAAGGGTTTGAAATCGATCATCATCGGAGGAATCTTGGTCGTTTTATTCATGGTTACCTATTACAGGATATCGGGTGCTATCGCAGATTTAGCCTTGATCCTGAACCTCATTCTCATCATGGGGGCCTTGGCGGGTCTAAGGGCAACCCTGACCCTTCCCGGTATTGCCGGCATCATCTTGACTATCGGGATGGCAGTCGATGCCAACGTCCTCATATTCGAAAGGATCAGGGAGGAGCTGAGGTTGGGGAAAACGCCCAGAGCCGCCATAGATGGAGGATATTCCAAAGCCTTTCGGACCATCATGGATGCCAACATCACTACCCTGATTGCAGCGGTAGTTCTCTTTCAATTCGGAACGGGGCCGGTAAAGGGGTTCGCCGTGACCCTCAGCATCGGCATCGTAGCCAGCCTTTTTACAGCCCTGTTCGTTACCCGGGTGATCTTCGAAATCCTTCTGGCCAAAGGCGTGCTAAGGCGGGTCAGCATATAGTGTGGAGAATCCCATGGAATTCGTTAAACCGGGGACCAAAATCAATTTTCTGGGAATTCGAAGGTCCGCCTTTATCTTATCTGGCCTCCTTATCGGAGTAAGCCTCCTCTCCATTATCCTCCATGGTGGGCTCAATTACGGAATTGATTTTGTCGGGGGAACCCTGGTCCAGGTCAAATTCTCGGAGCCGACCCGAGTGGAGACCATAAAGGAAAATTTGGCATCCATCGGTTTGGACCGCAGCCTTGTTCAGCGCTTCGGAGAGAAGAAGGAGAACGAGTACCTCATCCGAGTGGAAAAATCGCTTTCGGATTTGGAGGGTTTGTCGGGTCAAATCGCGGAGGCTTTACAGGAGGCCTACGGAAAAGGCGGGGTGGAGATCAGGCGTACGGAGATGGTTGGACCTAAGGTTGGAAAGGATTTGAAGAGGAAGGGGATCTTAGCCATTGTTTATGCATTGATCGGTATTTTGATCTACATCACCTGGCGCTTCGAATTCATATTTGCGGTGGGGGCCATCATTGCCTTGACCCATGATGTCATGATTACCGTAGGGGTCTTCTCAATCGTCAACAAGGAGTTCACCCTTTCCATCGTCGCCGCCATTTTGACCATTATCGGATATTCCCTAAACGATACAATCGTCGTCTATGATCGAATAAGGGAGAATCGTAGAAAAACGAGAAAAGAGACTTACGCCAAGGTGATAAATTCCAGCATTAATGAAACCCTTAGCCGTACGCTGCTGACCTCTCTCACCACGTTAATTGTCGTGGTGATTTTGTTCATCTTCGGAGGCGGAGTTATTCACGACTTTGCCTTTGCACTGATAGTGGGCGTCTTGGTAGGGACATATTCATCCATCTTCGTCGCCAGCCCCATCATCTTAATTTGGCAAGAAAGGAAATATGGGAAACCACATCTGCCTTGACAATCTAGTCCATTTAGGATAGATTTTTGTTCTGTTTTAGGGGGAATTACGTAAGATGCGTACCTTCATGGCCAAAAAGGAAGACGTCCCAAGGGATTGGTATTTAGTGGACGCCGAGAATAAGGTTTTGGGCCGCCTTGCCTCGGAACTCGCCAAAATTCTTCGGGGAAAGAATAAGCCTACCTTCACGCCTCACGTGGACACGGGTGACTACATTATAGTCATTAATGCGGCCAAGGTGAACCTTACGGGGAAGAAATGGAAAGATAAGATGTATTATCGTCACAGCGGCTATCCGGGGGGGATTAAATCGATTACGGCGGATAATTTGAAGGCAAAAAGGCCCGAGGACCTCATTCGCTTCGCGGTCAAGGGGATGCTTCCTAAGAATAGATTGGGACGAAAACTCTTTAAGAAGCTCAAAGTCTATGCGGGTGGTGAACATCCCCATCAAGCGCAACAACCAAAACACATCGATATCTGAATTACATACGGAGATCGTTATGGCTGTAAAGATTTACTATGGCACGGGAAAGAGGAAAACCGCTATTGCCAGGGTTTGGCTAAAGCCAGGGGAGGAGAAGGCAATTATCAACAAGAGGCCATCAGATCAGTATTTTGGGAGGGAAACGGCCAAAATGGTCATTCAGCAACCCTTCGAGCTGACGTCAACTCAAAATCAGTTCGAATTGATTGCAAATGTGAGGGGAGGGGGTATGTCAGGGCAGGCCGATGCCATTAAACACGGGATAGCTAAGGCCCTTCTCCAATATAACGGTGAACTCAGGGATATCCTGAAAAGGGAGGGATTTCTCACCCGAGATTCCAGGGTTAAGGAACGAAAGAAATATGGTAAAAGGGGGGCAAGGGCCAGCTATCAATACTCGAAGAGGTAAGCCAATAACCATCATGGAGAAGGGAGGTCATTCGCTTCTTTTTGGGCAAAGTGACTTCCCTTTTTGTGTTTTATGAGCCTATTTACCGTTTAGGGAAGAAGATATGCTGAGAGTGGGGATAGTCGGAGCTACGGGGTATACGGGATTTGAATTGATCAGGCTTTTGATCGGACATCCCGAGGTGGAGATCTCCATTCTCACCTCCCGAAGATACGCAGGCGATCCCATCAGCGAGGTCTTTCCATCCCTGAGGGGTAAAATAGAATCTCGATGTCGAAATGCACCCATGGAGGAAGTGGCTGAAGAATCGGATTTCATATTCTCAGCCGTTCCTCATAAGACGGCTATGGAGGTTGTTCCTCTATTTCATGAAAGGGGGAAGAGAATCGTTGATCTCAGTGCTGACTTTCGCTTTCAAGATCACCGGGTTTACGAGATATGGTATCAACCGCACACCTGTCCAGAGTTGCTGAAGGATACGGTATATGGTCTGCCCGAGCTTTACCGTAACCGTATTAAAGGAGCCGGAATCGTGGGAAGTCCGGGCTGCTATCCAACAGGGGCGCTTCTTCCCTTAATACCCTTAATCAAACGAGACGCCATTACCCACGAGGGGATCGTTATTGACTCCAAATCAGGAGTCAGTGGTGCTGGCAGGAAGCTCTCTCTGGAAACCCAGTTTTCCGAGGTAAATGAAGGACTGAGGGCATATAAGATCCTCGAACACCGGCACTGTCCCGAGATCGAACAGGAGCTGAGCGGTCTTGCCGGGCACTCCCTTTCGGTCATCTTCACACCTCATCTCATTCCCATGAGCCGGGGGATCCTGACCACCATATACTGTGAGCTCGCTCAGAAGGAAACCACCGAGACCCTTTTGAAATGGGTTGAGGATTTTTACCGGGAAGAGCCCTTCATCCGGGTTTGCCCCTTGGGCAAATTCCCCAATACATTGGATGTGAGGGGATCGAATTTCTGCGACATCGGTTTAAAGGTGGACCAACAGAGGGGAAAGCTCATCGCGATATCCGCCATCGACAATCTCATGAAGGGGGCCTCCGGGCAGGCCATTCAAAATATGAATATCATGTGCGATTTTCCGGAGAAGATGGGACTCGAAGTTCCCGCCCTTTATCCCTGAAGGGCTCCATTATTCTTCTTTTATCACAGGTTTTATCTTCAATTTCTTGCCCGGCCGCAAAGACGACTCATCGGTTATTCCGTTAAACTCCATGATCTCCGCAGCCTTATCCGATGTCCCATAGAATCGCTTCGAAATAGAACGAAACGTATCCCCCTTTCCAACGGTATAAACCTTCAGCCGGTAAAGGGGAATTCGCTCCGCCTCGGCCTGGGTGAGGAATCGGAAGCTGTTCATGGCCCGTCGAAAGGAGGGCTTGGCTTGATTGAAATGTGGAGCCTGAGTAATCCCGGCGATCATAAAACCCGTTTTCACCCTCACCACGTAAGCAATTTCAATGGCCAGGGGGACTCCTTTGCTGGATCTGGGATGGTAAAGGGCAAGGAGGGCTTCCGATCCACTGATCGTCATTTTGCTGTCGGAGACCCTCTTGAGCCCGAATTTGGTCTCGGAGGTTTGGGCAAACCGTCCCGGAGTCATCTCCGCTTCCAACTCGAAAACCAACGTCTGGAAGTAATAATCCCTTGTGGGGTGTTTCATCATTAGAGAGCCCGCAGCATCCCCCCGTTCGATCTTCCAACCAGAGGGCGCGGAGATGGAAAATTGATAGAATCTGTTCCGGTAGATGTCCTCCTGAATTACCCCATCCTTCTCCCCGGGGCCGAAAACCAGGCCATCCAAGCGGGAAATATACTCATCGGATCGGGTTTTTAGATCCGCCCCTCGGCTCTGTTGAGAAAGCTCATGGGATTGGGCCTCGGCCCTCTCGATTCGATCCTCGGTCAGGGGATGGGTTCTAAAGATGACTTCCACGGCGCTGGGAGTCGTCTTGTCCATCTTTTTAAGGGTCTTGAGAAATCCCATGCTCTTTGTGGGATCATATCCAACCTTAAAGGTATACAGGCCACCGAGCTCATCGGATTGGTGTTCGTCCCTGCGGCTGTACGTCTGGAGTGCAGCTGTCAGGAGGATGCTGCTTCCCTGAACGAGCCCCCCGGATTCAGTGGCGATGGCAACTCCTGCAAGGATGAACTGGGAGGCCATCGCCTTCTGAAGTCTCTTCACGCCATGTCTGGCCGTGATATGTCCCGTTTCATGCCCCAAGACTCCTGCCAGTTCGGCTTCACTATTTAGATGAGCAAGCATTCCTCTCGTGATATAAACGTAGCCACCGGGGAGGGCAAAGGCGTTGATAAAGGGCTTATCGACCACCATGTAGTGATATTGGATGTTGGGCCGGTGAGATACTTTGGCTATGCCCTGTCCGATTTCGTTTGTGTAGCGCTGAAGTTTTGGATCATCATACTTCCCATATTGCCTTAGAACCTCAACATGAGCTTTTTTTCCCATTTCCACTTCCGCAGCATCGCTATAAATCATGATTTCCCGCTTTTGGGTAACCGGGTTTACGGCACATCCGTAAATCATTACCGCGGATGAGAGCATAATCGTGAAATGGGAGATGAATTTGGGGAACTTCATTTCAATCCTCCTCTTTTGCTTCGCTGCATATAATAACACTATTAAAGATTTTCTCAAAAAACAAGATTTGTTATCGCAGTTTATGGGGATCCCCCCGGGAAGGCAATCTTCTTGAGAAGTCACTGAACTTCGACGAGGAGGTACAAGGGACTCCGGAATCCTTTTTGTTTTACTTTGAGGGGATATTTTGTTACTGTATTGAACATAAAGGTCAAACGCTCCTGCTCGGTGTGGTTAGGTGAAAGGGAAGAAATCAACTCCCATGATGAAGCAATATCTGCGCATTAAGTCGGAGTATCCCGACGCTATCCTCTTTTTCCGGATGGGGGACTTTTACGAGATGTTCTTCGAGGATGCAGAGATTGCCTCAAGGGAATTGGAGATAGCCCTCACTTCAAGGAACAAGGGGCGAGAGGATAGCGTCCCCCTCTGCGGGGTTCCTTGGCATTCATCACAACCCTACATTTCGAAATTGATCCGAAATGGCTATAAAGTGGCCATATGCGAACAGGTCGAAGATCCCAAGGGTGCTAAAGGTCTCGTCAAAAGGGAGGTCGTTAGAGTCCTTAGCCCGGGCCTCATCGATGATCCCGAGACTCTGGAGGCAAAGGAAAATAATTTCCTCATGAGCTTCGCTATGGCGAACGATGGATTTGGTCTTGGCTTTCTAGATCTTTCCACGGGGGAGTTTAAAATATGCCAGGTAGCCAATTTCGATATCGTGCTCGAAGAGGCCATTCGAAATGAGCCGAAAGAGATCCTGATTCCCGAGGGCTCCAAGAAGACTCGGTGGCACAATCGGCTCAGGGATACCTTTAATATGGCTCTATTCAGTTACCTTTCCGATTCTATATACAGTTTCGAGCAAGCCAAGGCCTTGATCGCATCCCAATTGGGGGAGGACGCATCAACGAAACTATTCAATAACGATATCCCCATTGCCATCTCAGCGACAGGGGCCATCCTCTCCTATGTGACGGAAAATCATAGGATAAACCTGGGACATATCCATTCCATACTCCCCTATTGCGTGGGAGACTATATGATCTTGGATGAGGCGACCAAGAGGAATCTCGAACTCACCCGGACCGTTATGGGGGAACAAAAGAAAGGATCATTGCTCGGCCTTCTCGATGAAACCATGACCCCCATGGGGGGCAGGAGGCTGCGAGCCTGGGTGAACTACCCGCTGTTGGGGATGCCCCAAATTCGGGCCCGTTTGGAGGGCGTGTCCGAGTTAAAGGAGAAGAAGATCGAGAGGAAAGAGCTCAGGGAGTGTCTCGGGCAGGTTTTTGACCTTGAACGGCTCATCAGCAGGATCTCCATGGGAAGTGCTAATGCCAGGGATCTGGTCGGATTAAAAAGATCCATCGACTGCCTCCCTCCGATCAAGGATTTAATGAAGGGAATGGAAGGAACGATTTTGGCCGAGATAGGAGGGGAAATAGATGGCTTAACCGATGTGGCCCAACTTATTCGCCGATCCATCGTCGACAACCCTCCGTTCAGCCTAAGGGAGGGAGGAATAATCAGAGACGGATACCATCCAGTATTGGATGAACTGAGGTCCATCAAACGCGATGGAAAACAGTGGGTTGCCCACCTCGAAGCCGAGGAGAAGGCCAAGACGGGCATTAACTCCCTGAAAGTCCGATTCAACCAGGTTTTTGGTTATTATATCGAAGTAACCAAGAGCAATTTGAGCCTGATTCCCGATTACTACATAAGGAAACAGACCTTGAGCAATGCTGAAAGATTCTTCACTCCCCAGTTAAAGGAATACGAATCCAAGATCCTTAGTGCGGAGGAGAGGATCAAGCGCCTTGAGTACGACCTATTCCAAGAAGTGCGCCAGGAAATATCGGCCCAGGCACATCGGGTTCAGCGCACGGCTTCTGCCATAGCGACGTTGGATGCCTTAATCGCGCTGGCCGAGGTCGCGGATCGTTCGGACTATGTGATGCCCATGGTCAACGAAGGGGATGAAACTGTCATTATCGATGGCCGACATCCGGTGATCGAAAGTTTGGATCTGGGTGAGCGATTTGTTCCGAACGATGTGAGGTTGGATTGTGGCAAAAACCAGTTGATAATTGTCACAGGCCCCAATATGGCCGGTAAATCGACCTATCTCAGGCAAGTAGCCTTAATTGTCCTGATGGCCCAGATTGGCAGTTTCGTCCCAGCCCGTGAGGCGACTATTGGGCTTGTGGATCGGATATTCACCCGGGTGGGTGCATTCGACAACCTGGCTCAGGGTAAGAGCACCTTTATGATTGAGATGGTTGAGACGGCCAACATTTTGGATAACGCCACTCCCAGAAGCCTGATTATCCTGGATGAGATAGGCAGGGGGACGAGCACCTTTGATGGGGTGAGTATTGCCTGGGCGGTAGCGGAATATATCCATGACCACCCGAAGTTGGGAGCGAAGACCCTATTTGCTACCCACTATCATGAGCTGACGGAACTGGCCATGGCCAAGGAGAAGGTAAAAAATTATAATTTCGCCGTGAGGGAATGGAATGAAGAGGTAGTCTTCTTGAGGAAGATCATGGAAGGGGCGACTAATCGTAGCTATGGCATTCAAGTGGCTCGATTGGCAGGCCTTCCGAAGCAAGTTCTTGATAGGGCAAGGGAGATTCTCAAGAATTTGGAAAATAGCGAACTGGACGAGGTCGGAATGCCTAGGATAGCGAGGGGGAAGGGAAGGGGATCTCCAAGAAGAGCGACACAGTTGGATTTATTCCAAGCACGAGAGAACCCCCTTAAGAAAGAGTTGCTAACAATTGATATCGAGAATATGACCCCCATTGAGGCTTTGATTAGGCTCAAAGAATTGAAGAATAAGGCGGAGAAATAGAGCGTGCCACGGGAGAGGGACTGGCTGTGTTGCACAAGCTAGATTTTTCGAAGGCGAGACAGAGAATGGTCGATGAACAAATCGCCTCCAGGGGTGTGAAGGACATACGCGTGTTGAATGCCTTGAATAAAGTCCCTCGACATCTCTTTGTAGAAGAGGCACTACAAGGGCAGGCTTACAACGACTATCCTTTGCCCATAGGGGAAAAGCAGACCATCTCCCAGCCCTTTATGGTCGCATTGATGACCGAAGCCCTTGAATTAAAGGGAGATGAAAAGGTATTGGAGATAGGGACGGGTTCCGGATATCAGGCGGCAATCCTTACGGAGTTGGCAGAATGGGTTCACTCCATTGAACGGATCCGGTCATTGGCTAATAGAGCGAGGAGGATCCTCTACGAACTGCACTATTATAATATTGAAATAGGAATATCCGATGGAACTCAAGGCTGGAAGGAGAAGGGTCCATTTCAAGCCATCACCGTAACCGCTGGGTCTCCAGACGTACCCCAACCCCTACTGGATCAATTGACGATGGGAGGGAGGCTTGTTGTTCCCATTGGAGATGCTTTTTCTCAGACCCTCGTCAGAGTTATTCGAACGAAGAGGGGGTTTAAGCGGGAGGATATGGGCGGTTGCCATTTTGTTAGATTGATTGGCAAATACGGTTGGCAGGAGGAGTAGATATCTCCCTTTGGATGGGATAGATCTTGGAATGGGAGAACCACAAGGGGGGGAATGGATGCTCATCGGTGTAATCGGTGCGTCAAGTTGTAACGCGCAGATAGCGGAGCTTGCCGAAGCAGTGGGGAGGGAAATCGGAAGAAGGGGTGCTGTCTTGGTTTGTGGGGGG
>CBDUXJ010000060.1:0-10778 GCA_965371165.1 uncultured Syntrophobacterales bacterium
AATTTAACAGGGCAGGGGATGCAGCGCAACGCAGCCCTTCGGCTTTGCTCAGGGCTATGAGCCTGTCGAATGGCAGATGGACTTTTTACGAAGCCGTCATATTCGATATGTCATATTTGCATAGCGCTTGTCAAGTCCTCTGACCCTGAAAATGGCCCACATATGAATTCCATAAGATCTCACCTGAGATCGAATCGAATCGACAATGATTCAAACCATTGACAAAATAGGCAAATGATATACATTACCAACCGTATTCATCTTTCCCCAAGCGGAGAACCTCTATGTCTCAATACGGGATAATCGCCACCCTTATCCTTCTGTTATTTGGTAATGCCACAGTAGAGATGCCCGACAAGGGAAAACAGCCAACCTCCTTCCATCCACAAAAGGGCAACCCGGGGGGCTGCGAGAAGCAGGGGGAACGGAGACAACCCCGGTTCGTCCAGGGGGAGGTGTTGGTTAAATTTAAGGCCGGCGTGACAAGGGAAGGGATTGATGAGATCAGAGAAGCGTACAGCTTATCGCTCATTAAACGGCTTGAGAGCATAGGGGTCTATCGGTTCAGAATACCCTCGGGCTCCACAGTTGAGGATATGGTGGATGCGTTGAATGGGGATCCTCAAGTCGAATACGCGGAACCCAACTACACGGTGGGTATCATCGGTAAATAGGAGAAGAAATTGGTATGATTTTTGCTAATTGTTATAGCTGAATGCCATCATTGAAAAAAATCGTTAAAAATCGGCCCGTTCTTGGAGTTATGAAATGAGTTGGTCTTGGCTATTTGTCCTCTTTATTTCCCTGATTTGGGTGGTCGTGGTAAACCTCTAACACCGCCAATAGCCTACAAGGGGAACTATTCCCACGAGGGGAATATCCCCTTTTTTCATGGCCTCAAGAAAGGAAAGCTAGCTCGAAAAATTTATAACTCTTTAAAATCATGTAAAAACCGATATTCAATAGACACCTTAACGGGGCTGAGATGACCTTAACACGAAACGCGGGGGAGATCCTTTTCATCACATTCAACGTACTTGGGAAAAAACCCCTATTCAGGAACCCAAAGGCTTGCAGCTTTTTCCTCCACACGTTGCGGTACTACAAACCCCAATTGAAGTTTCAACTTCTCGGCTATGTGGTGGTGGAAGATCACATTCATCTCTTGATGAGAACACCCCCCGATGTAAGTATCTCCACCGTTATCCAGAAGATCAAAGGTGCTTTCGGACGAAAGTGGAAAATGATGAGTCACTGGAAGGGACCGGTGTGGCAGAAGAGTTTCTTCAATTCAATTCTCCATGACGATGCCTCTTTGAAACAACGGCTCAATCAAATGCACAATCATCCCGTGGCAAGGGGGTTTTCGCCTTCGAAAACGGGATATACATATTCGAGCGCCAAGATGTATGAAGAGGGAATTGACGATTTCCTCACCGACAGGGTTTCGGTTTAACCCCCACAGGGAAGTGAGGCCAAGACAATGCTCATCGACTCACATGCCCACCTCGGGATGCCACAGTTCGATGGGAACCGAGATGAAGTGATCCGAAGGGCCATCGACGCAGAAGTCGAACTCATATTCACCGTGGGCACGGACATCCAGGATTGCCGGAAGGCCATTGAAATCGCAAAGGGGAATGAACTGGTGTTCGCCATCATCGGAATCCATCCCCACAATGCAAAGGAGGTCAATGAGGGAACTTATTCGGATCTCAGGGCCCTTTCTCAGGATGGAAAGGTAAAGGCCATTGGAGAGATAGGGCTCGATCTCTTCAGGAACTTATCGCCAAGAGATGTCCAGATAGCAAGGTTTCGACAACAGATTCATCTCGCCAAGGAACTGGACCTTCCCATCGTAGTCCATGCCCGCGATGCCCAAAAGGAGGTTCTGACCATCCTCAGGGAAGAGGAGGCTCGGGAGATCGGGGGTGTATTTCACTGCTTCTCCGGGGGGTATGATATGGCCAAGTCTTGCATGGATTTGGGTTTCTTTATCTCGATCCCCGGAACCATCACCTTCAAGAACAGCTATGACCTCAGAGAGGTTATCAAGAAGATTCCCCTTGATCGAATCTTGGTTGAGACGGATTGCCCCTTTTTGACCCCAATGCCCTTTCGCGGGAAGAGGAATGAACCGGCCTATGTGAAGTTCACGGCCTTGAAACTGGCCGAGGCAAAAGGACTTCCTTTCGATGAAGTGGCTCGAATCACCTCAAAAAACGCAAAAAGGGCCTTTCGATTGGATGAGGAGTTCATATGAACCCCGCCATCATCGTGGTCGACATGCTGAAGGACAATTTCAAGAGGGAGGCCAATCTCTCCATAACACCGGAAGCCTTGCGGATTATCCCCAACATCAAAAAACTCCTGGATTACGGGCGAAGGAGGGCTTGGCCCGTCATTTTTGCCTGTGATAGTTTCCTGGAAGGGGATTTCATCTTTCAAGGAAGGATGAAGCCCCACTCCATTAGGGGAACGGAAGGGGCTGAGGTCATTCAGGATTTAACCCCCCTTGCGACGGAGATGGTTTTGGGAAAACGGCGCTTCAGCGCCTTTTTCAAGACCGACCTGGACCAGACTCTGCGGACATTAAAGGTGGATACCGTTGTTTTGACCGGGCTTTCAACCCATGTCTGCATCCTCATGACGGCCATGGATGCATTGAGCCATGATTTTCATTCCATTATCCTCGAGGACTGTTGCGCCGCCCATAAACAAGAGGTGCATCGGGCTGCTTTGGACCTTTATCGACACTTTGTGCTCTATCCCCTACTGAGAATACTGAGCCTCGAGGACTTCCTGAGGGAATGGTGAAGGGATCCAGCGTTCAGTGGTCGCCAAATGATATTGACATGGTTACCCTTTTCTGATAGGTTTTGGCTTTAAGTATAAGAAATTTCAACTTTTTTTGGGAAAGAGCATGCTGATGTTTAAGCGATATTTTTGGGTTCTCTACCTGATATTTGCCGGGGCTTTCGCCTTTGTCGGAGCCGATATCGTCAAGGGGGTTATCAACCAAAGGCTTCGCCTCCCTCCTCAGGTCTCCGAAAGAAAACCCTATAGGGTGTCCGAGAAACAAGAAGAAAGAAACCCCTCCTTCTATGCGGTCATCCATCAGCGGGATCTATTCCATTCGGCCAAGGAGAAGGTGACGGCAAAAAAGGCCGCCGGCATACCCAAAAAGGTCGTGATCAAAGAAGAAACCCTGGAAAAGACACCGCTCAAGGTGAGACTAAGGGGAACGGTATACCGGGAATCGGGCAATTCCGTCGCCATCATCGAGGACACCAAAACGAGGAAACAAGACCTCTACCATGTGGGGGATTTCATTTTAGGAGAGGCCAAATTGATCGCGGTATCGAGGAATAAGGTGTACCTGGAGAGGGACGGCAAACAAGAGGTCCTGGAGGTTTATGAGGGACCGGAGGTGAAGACGGGTCAAAGAGCAGAGGGCAGGCGATCCCAAAAGAGATCAATTCCGACAGGCGCAGGGATCAAAAGGCTATCAGCGAATCGATACCGAATTCCCCCGGAAGACCTGAGAAATGCCTTCGAAAATATGAACCATCTCCTCACCCAAGTCCGAATGGTGCCCAACTTTAAGGATGGTGAACCGGATGGTTTCAAACTGCTCTCCATAAAGGGCGGAAGCCTCGTCCACCGGTCTGGGCTTCGTGATGGGGACATCATAAAACGGGTTAACGGGATCGAGATCGACTCACCCGAAAAGGCCTTCGAAGTCTACGAGCAGGTCAAGAGTGAGCCGGTCATAACCGTAGAGATCGTACGGGGGAGGAAAAGCAGGACCTTCACGTATGAGGTAAGGTAGCGGATGTATGGTCCAAAAGCAACCCTCTTGAAAAAGGAGTGGGGATCCATGAATAAGGATTGGCTGAAATCAAGATTATGGGGGCTCATAATCCTTTTCCTCCTCGTTTCCTTTATCGTCATCCCATCGCCATGGGCCCAAAGGGGAGAGGAACGAATCTCCATCGATTTCCATGAAGCCGACATACGCGCTGTCATCAAATTCATCAGCGAGTTGACGGGCAAGAATTTCATTGTGGACAGCAAGGTCAAGGGGAAAGTTACGGTCATCTCTCCCACGAAGATCACCATCGAAGAGGCCTACAGGATGTTTGAGTCCATTTTGGAGGTCGAGGGGTACACCACGGTTCCCGCTGGTAAGGCGATTAAGATCATCCCCTCCAGGGAGGCCAAGGAGAAGGGAATCGAAGCTATCTCTCCGAGTGGAAGGGCCTTCCTGGGCGAAGACCGGATCATCACACAGATCATCCACCTTAAGTTCATCGATGGACAGAGTCTGCTCAGTGTGATCAAGCCCTTGGTTTCAAAGGAGAGTAGCCTCGTATCCTATCCGTATACCAATGATATCATCCTCACCGACGTGGCCTCAAACATCAAGAAGATTCTCAGCATCATTCAGGAGCTCGATGTTGAGGGCTTCCAGGAGGAAATATCCGTCGTCTCCCTGGAGTACGCCGATGCGAAGACCATGGCGGCGGAATTGAAATCCATCTTCGAGGAGAAGACGAGGGCCCCAGCGACTCCTGCCGCTCGAAGGGCCCGTACCCGTCCCGGTGCTGCTCCCGCGGCAGGGAAGAGGATCATCAGGATCATCCCCGACGACCGAACCAACTCCATCGTGTTGGTCGCCAACGTGGATGATACCATTGCCATCAAAAAAGTCATCGGTGATCTGGACATCCCCGCGCCAAAGGGGAAGGGGAAGATCAACGTCTACTATTTAAGGAATGCCGATGCGGAGGAGATAGCCAAGGTGTTAACGGAGATCACCTCCAAGGCCCGATCCACCAAGGAACCCAAAAAGGGGGTCGAATTCGCGGGGGAGGTGATCATCACACCCGATAAACCCACCAATTCCCTGGTTATCACGGCCTCGCCCCAGGACTATGAGGTGCTGCGCGGGGTTATTGAAAAGCTGGACATCAGGCGCTTGCAGGTCTTCGTGGAAGGGCTGATCATGGATGTCGACATGGAGAAGGCGAGGGAGCTGGGGGTGGAATGGCAACTTACCGATGTGGATTTCGATAGGAGTTTCCGGGATGCCACGATGAAGGGCTTCGGTGGAACGAGCTTTGGGGATATCAACCAGGCCCGGACCAACCCCTTCGATTTGACGGGACTCATCCTCGGGGCGGCCGATGGAACCATCACCTTTGGAGGAAATACCTTTTTAAACATCGCGACATTGGTCCGTGCCATTCAGACCGATTCCGCTTTCAACATCCTTGCCACTCCCCACCTGCTGACCATGGATAACCAGGAGGCGGAACTCATCGTCGCGGAAAACGTCCCCTTCAAGGTGAGGACCACGGCGACGGCCAGTGGATTTCCCGTGGAGGAAATCGAACGGAAAGATGTGGGGTTGACCCTCCGCGTTACCCCCCAAATTAGCGAGGGAGACTTCGTTCGGCTCGAAATTTACCAGGAGGTCTCCAATGTCGCGGAAAAGCAGATCGAGGGGGCGACAGACCTGATAACCAACAAGAGGTCCACCAGGACTACCGTGGTCGTTAAGGACCATCAGTCGGTCGTCCTCAGTGGCCTCATCCGGGATGAAATTGAGGATTCCATCCAAATGGTGCCCTTTCTGGGTGATATCCCCTTGATGGGGAACCTATTCAAGGCAACCAAACATACGGGGCGCAAGAACAATCTCCTCATTCTCTTGACACCTCACATCATCCGCACCGCCAGAGACCTGGAGGGTTTCTATGAGGAAAAGACTGATGAGATGAAGAAGTTCCAGGGGGAAAGTAAAGCCCGGAAGGGGAAAGGAATCGATATAGATCAATACCTAAAAAACTCAGCCCCCATGGGGGAGGATGAGTCGAAGTAGCGTTTCGTGAATTCGGGGAATTGTCCCCATGTAACGTGTCGAGATATTGAACAGTGGAAGGGAAAAAACGGGAAAACCCCCATCCCATGGAAGATCGGATTCGAACCCTTAAGGATTGGCTTGCCCAGATCCAGGAGAGCAAAGAGGGGAAAAAGGGGCACATTATCAGTATCTGCAATCAAAAGGGAGGGGTGGGCAAAACCGTCACCGCCATCAACCTCTCCGCATTCCTGGCCGCATATAGGCAGAGAACCCTGTTGATGGATCTCGATCCCCAGGGCCACTGCGGCCTTGGACTGGGCATCGATGTCGACAGCTTGGATAGATCCATTTACGACACCTTCTTAAACGGAACCCATAACCTCACGGATACCATCCTCTCCATAAAGCCTCATTTAGATATTCTCCCCGCCAATATAGAACTGGCGACCCTGGAAACGGAGTTGGTTAACGATTCCCATCGCACGACCAAGCTCGTCGACAAACTGCAATCGATAAAGCACCTTTACGAATACATCATCATCGACTGCCCTCCATCTATAGGGTTGCTCACTATCAACGCCTTGGTGGCAAGTCACATGGTCATAATTCCCGTCCAATCCTCCTTTTTCTCGTTGCATGGGCTCGAAAGGATCCTGGAGACCGTTGGAACGCTGATGGAGACCCTCTCGTTGGACATCAAGGTCTATCTCCTCTTGACCCTTTTCGAGGGAAGACTTCGCGAATCATGGATCGTCAGGGAAAAGGTAAAATCTTCTTTCGGTAAACACCTTTTGAACACCGTCATCCGGAAGACTACCAGACTGAATGAAGCCACCCGAAGGGGAATCTCCATCCTTGAGTATGAACCTCGGTCGATGGGCTGCCACGATTATCATCAACTGGCCAAGGAGATCATGGAAATTGAATAAAAAGAGAGAAGAACCGCGACTCACCGAAAGATCTAAGAAGAGGGTTAAGAATGTTGTCCTGAGGTTCATTGAGGGCACTCATCCCCAGGATTCCGGGCAAACCAAAACAGAGCAAGTCATCGACGAAGCACCTCCCCCAAATCCAGACCCGGCACCCGCACGAGAGCAAGAGGACGAACTCCTCCCTTCGATTTTCGAGGAGGAGGTTGCGCCCGTAGATAATGTTGAGGATGACCATGAAACGCATTTCATGGTATCCGAGGACACGGCACGGAAATTGAGGGATAAACCCCTGGGGGAAATTCTGCTCCAGATTTCGGTCCTTGAGCGAGACCAACTGGAGGAAGGACTGAAAATTCAAGAGGATAAGGGAGGGAGACTCGGGGATATCCTGGTGAAGCTAGGCTATGTCACGGAATCCCAGGTCTTGTATGGCCTGAGCCTCCAGATGGGATTGCGTTTTCTTCATGACGTTGAGGTAGATGATGTGGATCCGGAGCTCTGCTCCGCCCTGCCCATCCACTTCGCGAAGAAACACGGTATCCTGCCCATCAAACGTGATGGGAATGGGGTTTTGGTGGCCACATCAAATCCCTTGGATATCTATCCGTTGGACGACGTCAGAATCCTCTTGAATCAGGAGGTGAACCCGGTGGTCATGCCCCCAGGGGCTGTCATCGATGCCATCAATCGCGTATACGATCGGGATTCCAATGCGGCCCAGCAAATCATCGAGGACTTCGACGAGGACAGCCTTGATATCATAACGAGCGCTTTAGAGGAACCCACCGATCTCCTCGATGCATCCGATGAAGCTCCAGTGATTCGTTTGGTGAATTCGACCCTTTTTCAGGCCGTCAAGCAGAGGGCAAGCGATGTTCACATCGAACCATTCGAAAGGGATCTGGTAGTTCGTTACCGCGTCGATGGAATCCTCTATAATGTACTCACCCCTCCCAAGCGGATCCAACCGAGCATCATCTCTCGGGTTAAGATTATGGCCGGTCTGAACATCGCCGAAAAACGACTTCCCCAGGACGGCCGCATTAGAGTCACTATTGCCGGGAAGAACATCGATATCCGGGTTTCCATCATCCCAACTGCCCATGGGGAACGGATCGTGATGAGGTTGTTGGATAAAACCAGTATCCTCTTGAAGTTGGAGGATATCGGGTTCTCCACCGACAAGCTGAAGATATTCAATCGATTAATCCACCGACCCCACGGCATCATCCTCCTCACCGGCCCGACGGGAAGCGGCAAGACGACAACCCTGTATGCCGCCCTTACCAGGATCAATTCCCCGGACAAAAACATCATTACCGTGGAAGATCCCATCGAGTACCAAATAAGGGGAATCGGCCAAATCCAGGTCAACCCCAAGATTAACCTCACCTTTGCCAACGGATTGCGGTCCATCCTCCGCCAGGATCCCGACGTCATCATGGTGGGAGAGATGAGGGATCTGGAGGCGGCAGAGATAGCGATACAGGCATCCTTGACGGGGCACCTGGTCTTCAGCACTCTGCATACCAACGATTCAGCAGGAGCCATCACCAGGCTCATCGACATGGGCATAGAACCCTTTCTGGCCTCATCCTCGGTCATGGCCATTATGGCCCAGAGGCTCGTGAGAATTGTCTGCAAGGATTGCCGCCGAGAATACCTCCCCAGCGAGGAGGAGTTGGAGGAGATCGGAATGAATCCCGCGTTGGCAGGTAAGAAACCACTCTACCGACCGGTTGGGTGCCAAAATTGTTTGGGAACGGGGTACCACGGAAGAACAGGCATGTTCGAGCTTTTGGTCTTAGATGATGATATCCGCTCTCTCATCCTGAAGAACTATGACACCAATACCATCAAAAGAAGGGCAACCGAGAAGGGAATGCTGACCCTCCGCCAGGATGGGGCAAAGAAGGTTCTCAAGGGGATAACCACCGTTGAAGAGGTACTCCGGGTAACTCAAGAGGACGTCGTTCCCCAGTGATGGGGGGATAGTAAATGGCGGTATACGAATACAGAGGCTTAGACCCAGCCGGAAGGGACACCAAGGGAATCATTGATGCCGATAGCCCCAGGCTCGCAAGGGCGAAGCTAAGAAGGTCGGGGATATTCCCCACCGAGATCCTGATTGATAGGCATACGAAGAAATCGGGGGTCGAGGGGGTACCCATCGGGGCATTGTTTGGCCGGATAAGAATTCAAGAGATCTCCATAATGACTCGTCAGATGGCAACCCTGGTGGGAGCGGGTCTCCCCATCGTGGAAGCCTTAACCGCCCTCATCGACCAGACGGAGAATGCTCGCCTTAAGAAGGTGATGACTCAAGTTCGGGAGAGCGTAAACGAGGGGAGTTCCCTGGCGGATGCCATGAGACGATTTCCAAAGGTCTTCTCGGAACTCTACGCCAACATGATCAATGCAGGGGAATCCAGTGGTGCCCTGGATATCGTCCTCAAGAGGTTGGCCGACTTTATGGAAAATCAGGTCATGCTGAGAAATAAGATCCTGTCCACCTTGACCTATCCCATAATCTTGGTCTTGGTCGGTATCGCGATCCTCGCCTTTCTCTTGGTCTCCGTCGTCCCCAAAGTGGTCAGGATATTCGATGACCTCCAGCAAGCCCTTCCCATCCCAACCGTGATCCTGATAGCGGTTACCGATTTCCTGGGGGATTATTGGTGGGTAATCCTGGTAGTCGTCGGTGGAAGCTTACTTGCCCTGAGGCAATATGCCGTCACGGAAAAGGGCCATCAAAACTACAATCGAATGATCCTCAGGATCCCCGTCATGGGGAAGCTATTGAGGACAATTGTAACAACCCGATTTGCAAGGACATTGGCGATCCTCCTCAATAGCGGCATCCCCCTGCTTCAATCCATGGATATCGCGAAGGCCGTCGTCAACAACGTGGTCATTTCAGATGCCATCGAATCGGCGGAAGAGGCTATTCGAGAGGGGGAGTCCATCGCGGAGCCGCTCAGGAGGAGCAAGGTCTTCCCATCCATGGTTACTCATATGATCGCCGTCGGAGAAAAAACGGGCGAGCTGGAACAGATGCTCTTCAAGGTCTCCGAAGCCTATGAAAATGAGGTTGAGACGACGATGTCGAGGATGACCGCCCTTCTCGGCCCCATTGTTATTCTCGTTCTGGGCGGAGTCGTCCTCTTTATCGTATTAGCCATTCTCTTGCCCATGTTCGAGATGAACCAAATCATACGATAACCATTGGAGGTTGCATATGAAGCCGACGGTACCAAGAGGCCAGGGGGGATTCACCTTACTCGAAATTTTGATTGTGGTGGCGATACTTGGCATATTAGCGACGATCATCGTCCCCAAAATCATGAAACGTCCGGAGGAGGCCAGGCGTACCAAGGCCAAAATTGACATCAAGGCCATAGAGACGGCCCTCAATCTCTACCGTTTAGATAATGGGGTCTACCCCTCAACAGAACAGGGACTGGAGGCTTTGGTGACGAAGCCCACTACCGGTGTGATCCCCAAGAATTGGAACGAGGAGGGATATCTGGATAAGACCCCCAAAGACCCCTGGGGAAATCCCTATGCCTACCTCTCCCCCGGTTTGCAGAAGGAGATCGATCTGGAATCCTACGGGGCCGATGGTGTGGATGGGGGGGAAGGAAAGGATGCCGACGTAGAAAGTTGGAACCTCGATTGATCCTCTGTCGCGTGGAAAACACGGTGATGGCCCCCAGAGCCGATGGTGTGGAGAGGGGCTTCACCCTCATCGAACTCTCCGTGACCCTCCTTATCGTGGCCGTGCTCCTGACATTTTTGACCCCTCGATTTCGGGAACTCACCGAGTACGACATCAAGAGTAGCTCCCGTCGATTGGCTGGTACTATCAAATATCTATTCAACGAAGCCGCCATCCGCCAGGCTCAGTATCGCCTCAATTATGACCTGAAGAAGGATGAGTATTGGGTGACCTACCTGGATGAGTCAAAGGAGTTCAA
>CBDUXJ010000061.1:0-10623 GCA_965371165.1 uncultured Syntrophobacterales bacterium
CCGAGGGAGAAGAGCCAACGCTCGGTGATCCGAAAAAGCGGGGTATCTTGATGGAAGCGATTACCGCGGTGCTTCTCCTCTTGGCGGGAGCTGACGTGCTCGTCATGAGGCATCCCGATGCCGTCAAGCTGGTGAGGGAGTATATTGAGGAAATGACCACCTAGATGAAACGAAAACAGGGGAGATGCTATAGTTTATTGTAGGATTCTCTTACGGTCCGGTTTCTGATTTGAGGAGTCTGAAAAGAGACTTATTAGGTATATGCATGCGGAGATAAGGAGGAATCAAATGGCCGAAGAAACAGCGAAAAGCGTGGATCAGGCTACCCTCAAGATGATCGAAAAGGCGAGGGCCGATGGATGCGAGGTCGTTTTCGACCGGGCTGAGAAGATGAAGCCCTGTCCCATCGGCTCGGAGGGGAGTTGTTGCAGGGTTTGTTCTATGGGGCCCTGCCGGGTCCCCGCCCCCAAGAAGAAGGAGGGGGAAACGGCTGGGGAGAAGAAAAAGCGGGCCGGCGTCTGTGGTGCTACCGCGGAGACCATCGCCGCCCGGAACTTCGCCCGGATGGTAGCGGCGGGGGCCGCGTCCCACTCGGATCATGCTCGAGGGGTAGCCGAACTCTTCCTGGCCACCGCCAAGGGAGAGGTTCCGGATTTTGAGGTCAAGGACGAGCAGAAGCTCTATCAGGTGGCCATGGATTTCGGCGTGGAGATCGGGAATCGATCCGTGCAGGATATCGCCATAAACGTGGGCGAAATTGCCCTGGCGGAGTTCGGCCGTCAGGAGGGGGAGCTTCTTTTCCTCAAGCGGGCTCCCCTCAAACGGCAGGAGCTCTGGCGGGAGACCGGCACGGCCCCCAGGGGCATCGACCGGGAGGTCGTGGAGATCATGCATCGAACCCACATGGGGGTGGACCAGGACTACCGCAATATCCTCATGCAGGCGGCCCGATGCTCCCTTGCCGATGGATGGGGTGGATCGATGATTTCCACCGAGCTGCAGGATATCCTCTTTGGAAACCCGGTCCCCGTTTTGGGCCACATGAACCTGGGGGTACTCAAGGAGGATGAGGTGAATATCGTTGTCCACGGCCACGAGCCCCTGCTTCCCGAGATGCTGGTGGTAGCCGCTCAAGACCCGGAATTGATCAAGTTGGCCCAGTCCAAGGGGGCAAAGGGGATCAATTTAGCCGGCATGTGTTGTAGCGCCAATGAGGTTTTGATGCGACACGGAATTCCGGTTGCTGGAAACTTCCTCCAGCAGGAACTGGCCATCACAACGGGTGCGGTCGAGGCCATGACCGTGGATGTTCAATGTCAAATGCAGTCCCTGGCGGACGTGGCCAAGTGTTACCACACCAAGCTCATCACCACCTCCCCCAAGGCCAAGATCGAAGGGGCGATGCACATCGAGTTCCATGAGGCCGAGGGCCTCAACGTCGCCAAGAAGATCCTGAGGGAGGCTATAGAGAACTTTCCCAACCGGAGGTCAAAGGTGTTGATCCCCTCGGAGAAGAGCGATACCGTGGTGGGTTTCAGCCATGAGACCATCAACTATCTCCTCGGAGGGTTGTATCGGGCATCTTACCGGCCCTTGAACGATAACATTATCAACGGGCGCATTAGGGGTATCGCGGGAGTGGTTGGTTGCAACAACGCCCGCACCACCCACGATGATGCACACCTGAAGATGATCCTGGAGCTCATCGGAAACGACGTTATCGTCCTCACCACCGGATGCAGCGCCATGGCCGCGGGGAAGTATGGGCTGTTGACCCCGGAGGCTGCCCATAAACATGCCGGCGAAGGGCTGGCCTCGGTATGCGAGGCGGTGGGGATTCCCCCGGTTCTCCACATGGGTGCATGTGTGGACAATAGTCGAATCCTCATGGCGGCCACGGCCGTGGTCAAGGACGGGGGGTTGGGAGATGACATAAGCGATCTGCCGGCGGCCGGTGCGGCGCCGGAGTGGATGAGCGAGAAGGCCATTGCCATCGGCCAGTACTTCGTCTCTTCGGGAGTGTTCACCGTCTTCGGGGTAACCTGGCCCACCCGCGGAAGCGAGGAGGTTACCAAGATGCTCTTCGAGGGGTTCGATGAGGTCTTCAAGGGAAAGTGGGCCTTCGAGGCTGACCCGGTCAAGGCGGCGGGCATGATGATCGACCACATCGACAAGAAGCGCAAGGCCCTTGGGATCGACAAGGCCAGGGAACGCATTCTGTACGATATGGCTGCCCGAAGGGAACTTACGGCGGCGTAAAAATAGTCAATTGGTGGAGATTTGAAGCTAAAGGGGTTGTTGACCAGGTTCCCTGGAGCGAACATTAAAGAATTTTAGCTAACCATTCTTAGTGAAGCGAAACGCCCGCAAACCCATTGTTTGAGCCCAGAGGGTGAGTTTTGGGTTTGCAGTGAAGCGAACTCTAGAATGGTCAAAAATTCTTTTCAGTGAACGAAAGGGAAGCTGGGCTGGCAACTGTCAAGCTCTGAGGTTTGGGCCTCGAGTTTTCATTAGATTTTGTTCTAAGCTGAGATCTCATTCGGAAGGAGGTTGGAAAAGTGTCCAAGATTATCTGTTCTGCGGCAATCAGGGGAGCGCATAAGATCGTGGAGCGGGCCGAGAAGGAACACGAGGAGGCCCTGGAGAGGTGGGGGTCCAATGAACCCGTGGGGTTTCCCAACACCGCCTACTACCTTCCCGTGATCTATGCCATTCTGGGTATACCCGTTGAGAAATTGAGTGATATGAAACCGGTTTTGGAGAGGTGCCGGGTTCTTCTGCCCCCGATGGTAAAGGATAAGACCCCACTGCCCTATTTGGCCCCTGCTTTGGATGCGGGGATGGCCACATTCTTCGCGGAGGAGATCATCGAGGCCATCCGCTACCTGAAGGACCCCAATTTTTACACGAAGCAGGAGGACCCCACGGATAGCAACATCTGGCTGGGGGCGGCGGACGATATCATCTTTCGAAAACGGGGCATCGAGTTCGTGGATGGGACGGCCCCAGGGTTTGCGGCCATCCCTGGTGCCGCGCCGAATCCCGAAATCGCCAAGAAGATCGCCACGGAGTTACAGGAGAAAAACCTGTATGTATTCATGTGTGCGGAGCACGAGGGAAAACGCTTTAGCGAGCAATTGTTGGAGGCCGATGTGCAGATCGGCTGGCCCACCCGGTTGGTCTCCTTCGGACCGGACATCACCGCGGCGGTCTTCGCCATGGGCTTTGCCTGTCGTGTTGCCATGGCGTTCGGGAACATAAAACCGGGGGATTTCAGGAGAAACCTCATCTATAACAAGGACAGGACCTTTGCCTTCGTGATGCCCCTTGGCCACGTCACCGACGAGTGGTATGCCAATGCCGCAGGGGCGATCAACTGGGGATTTCCCACCATTGCCGACACCCCAATTCCTGAGGTCCTGCCCACTGGTATCTGCACCTATGAACACGTGGTCTCCAATGTCCCTCACGATCAAATCACCGCAAAAGCCGTTGAAGTGAGGGGGTTGAAGGTTGCCGTCAGCGAAGTCCCCGTTCCCGTCTCCTATGGCCCCGCCTTTGAGGGGGAAAGGGTTCGAGGTGACGACATCTACCTGGAGGCCGGAGGAGGGAGAACCACCGCCGTGGAGTGGGTTACCTCAGGGCTGATGGATCAGGTTGAAGATGGAAAGGTCGAGGTCATCGGGCCCGAGGTAACGGATGTCGAACCGCCGGGACTACTTCCCCTTGCCATCAAATGCGAGGTGGCCGGACGCGAGATGCAGGAGGATTACGAGCCCATACTGGAGAGGCAGATTCACCACCTTATCAACTACGCCCAGGGGGTGATGCACATAGGGCAACGGGACATCGCATGGCTGAGGATCAGCAAGGCTACCGTGGACAAGGGGTTCCGCCTGGAGCACTTGGGAAAGATTCTTCACGCCAAACTGCACCAGGATTTCGGGGCCATCTTCGATAAAATCCAGGTGAAGATCTATACCGAAGAGGACAAGGTGAAGGAGATCGTTGAGCAGGCCAGGGGTATCTATGCGGCACGGGATGCCCGAATCGAGGGCATGGCCGATGAGACGACGGATATCTTTTACTCCTGTACCCTCTGCCAGTCCTTCGCCCCCAATCATGTCTGCATCATCAGCCCCGAACGGACGGGTCTCTGCGGGGCATACAACTGGATGGACTGCAAGGCCTCCTACGAAATTAATCCGACGGGCCCCAACCAGCCGGTTCAGAAGGGAGAGGTCATCGATGCGAGGCTCGGGCAATGGAAGGGATGCAACGAGTTCCTCTACAACGCATCCCGGCAGACCTTCGAACAGTACAACTTCTATAGCATCGTCCACGATCCCATGACTACCTGTGGATGTTGTGAATGTATTGCCGCAGTGCTGCCCCTCTGTAACGGCATCATGACGGTCAGCCGTGATTATCTGGGGATGACCCCCTGCGGGATGAAATTCACCACCCTTGCCGGCACCGTGGGTGGTGGGGTTATTACCCCGGGGTTCGTGGGGCACGGGAAGTACAATATCACCCAGAGGAAATTCCTCAGCGCGGAAGGCGGTATCCTGAGGGTGGTCTGGATGCCGAAGATGCTCAAAGAGGAAATCAAGGAACGATTCGTCAAGAGGGCTGGAGAGTTAGGTGTTCCGGACCTGTTGGATAGAATAGCCGATGAGACTGTTGGCGAGACGGAAGAGGCGATCCTTGCCTTTCTTGAGGAGAAACAGCACCCCGCCCTGACCATGGATCCTATCCTGGAGGCGTGAAGCACTTTCCCTTCAGATCATGGCGTCCCCGACAGGGGGATATCGGGCCATGAAAACGGCACGGGAATCGAAATTGGAAAGGAGATGGAGCGATGGGACTGACTGGGATTCAAATCTTTAAGTTGTTGCCCAAGACCAACTGCGGTGAATGCGGGGTTCCGACATGCCTCGCCTTCGCCATGAACCTGGCTGCCGGAAAGGCCGAACTGGCTTCCTGTCCGTACGTCTCGGAGGAGGCCAAGGCGCAACTTTCCGAGGCGGCGGCTCCACCTATCCGTCCGCTCACCATTGGCGTCGGGGATAATGCGTTGAAGATCGGCGGGGAGACGGTGCTCTTTCGCCATGAAAAGACATTCGTCAACAAGCCAGGTTTTGCCCTGTTGATCTCCGATGGGATGGATGATGGGGAGATTGAGTCGAGGCTGAAGCGGTTCAAGGAACTCAGGTATGAACGGGTGGGCCTGATCCTTCGTCCGGAGTTGATCGCCGTTAAGAACGAAACGGGGGATGCGACGAAATTCGTTAATTTGATCGAAACGGTCAAAGGGCAGACCGATGCCGGTTTGATCCTCATGAGCGATAAGGCCGAGGTGTTGGAGGCGGGCCTGAAGGGCTGTGCCGATCGAGTTCCATTGATTTACGCCGCAACCGATGGAAATGCCGATGCCCTGGCCAAGTTAGCCAAGGAACATTCCTGCTCCCTGGCGGTCAAGGCGGATGATTTAGAGGCCCTTTCCCAATTGACGGCCAAGTTGGAAGCTGCAGGGGTGAGGGACATGGTATTGGATAGCGGATCGAGAACCCTTCGAAGGGCCTTCGAGGACCAGGTATTCATCCGACGGGCTGCCCTGTTGAAAAAGTTTCGGCCCCTGGGGTATCCCACCATCACCTTTCCCTGCGAGATGACCGATAACCCGATGAAGGAATCCCTCATCGCTGCCACCTTTGTCGCAAAATATGCGGGCATCATCGTCATGTCCGACTTCGATGGCTCCAGCCTCTTTCCCCTTCTGGTAGAAAGGATGAACATCTATACCGACCCCCAACGACCGATGATGATGGAACAGAAGATTTACGAGATCGGTTCCCCAAGTGAAAATTCCCCGTTACTGATCACCACAAATTTCTCCCTGACCTACTTCATCGTGTCGGGTGAGATCGAGGCCAGCCGTATTCCCAGCTGGCTTGCAGTGATGGATACCGAGGGTCTTTCGGTTCTCACGGCATGGGCGGCGGGAAAGTTCGTGGGCGATGCCATGGGGGCCTTCATCAAGAAAAGCGGCGCTGAGGATAAGGTCAATCACCGGAAGATCATCATTCCAGGTGCAGTAGCCGTGGTGTCAGGAGATCTCGAGGAGGAGCTGGGACCGGATTGGGAGGTGATGATCGGGCCGAGAGAGGCGGCTCACCTGCCTGGCTATCTCAAGGAGATGTGGAAGTAAGGGAAAACGCTTGGGAAATCGACAAGTTGCGGACGTCCTTCAGCTTTGGTCCGTTGATATTGCCTTGCACAAGAGGGGTTGATTCGATAGGAAAAGGAGGGGGAATATGATACTGATCGGTGAAAACCTTAACGTCATGGTGAAACGGATCGGGATGGCCATGAGGGAGCGGGATGCTAAGACGATTCAAGAGCTTGCCGTTGCAGAGGCTGAGGCTGGGGTGGACTATATCGATATCAACCTGGGCCCTGCGCGAAAGGCTGGGGATGAGTTGATGGAGTGGATCGTCAAGACGGTCCAGGAGGTAGTGGATATCCCTTTGTGCCTGGATACCACCAATGAGGCGGCTATCGAGGGAGGCTTGAGGGTGTATAAGAACAGGAAGGGTAAGGCCGTCATCAATTCCATCATGGCAAGATCCGAGAGGATGGAAGCCGAACTACCCCTGGCCCAGAAATACGACGCCGGTTTTGTGGCCCTCCTCTGGGGTCCCGAGGGCATGCCACGGGATGCCAGTGAAAGGGGTTCCTTGGCGGCTGAATTGATGGCCAAGGCGGCGGAATACGGAATTCCCAATGAGGATATTTGGATCGATCCCATCGTGACTCCCGTGAGCGCCCAACAGGACCAGGTGAAGAGCCTCCTTGAGTTCATGATGATGTTCGTGGACCTTCAGGAGATGGCCCCCGGATTGAAATCGACCTGCGGCCTCTCCAACGTGTCCAACGGCGCACCTGAGGATTTAAGGCCTATTCTCAACCAAACCTACCTGATGATGACCGAAAAGTACGGAATGTACTCCGCCATCGTAGATGCCTTCGACAAGGATCTGAAGGGTATTGCCCGGGGGAAAAGGGAGGAGATCAAGCAATTGGTCCACCGGGTCATAGATGGGAATGAGCCGGATGTGGCCTCGCTGAATAAGGAAGAGGCCGACTACGTGAAGACGACAAAGGTGCTGTTGGGGCACAGCCTTTATTCCGATTCCTGGCTTCAGCTCTAATCGGAAGGCCAGGTGGAGCCGATGATTCCCTGGGGGTTCCTACTCCTCGCCTTTCAGACCATGGGATTCACCTGTTCTGGTGAGCCGGAGGCAGAGTGTGAGCAATCGGCATGTTCTGATTATTGGTGGCGGCATTGCGGGGGTTACTACTGCTTTAGAACTGGCGGAAGTGGGGATTCCCTCAACGATTGTTGAAAAAGAAAATCGTGTGGGGGGGCGGGCCAGCATTTTTGCCTGCAAGGCGTCTGAAAAATGCAACAAATGCTTTGCCTGTGTTGTAGACAATCAAATTCAGGAGGTAAACCGAAGCCCCCGGGTCAAAATTATGACCGCAGGCACGCTGGAAGGGCTATCCGGCGAGCCCGGTCGGTTCAAGGCCCAGATTCAATCGAACGGCTACAAAACCATGCTCGACGCCTCGGCCCTCCTTGTCGCAACGGGGGTCGACTTCTTTGACGCGAGGCGGAAGCCGGAGTATGGCTATGGGATGTTCCAGAACGTTATTACCGCTCAAGACCTGGATGAGATGCTTCGGTCCAAGGGAGGCGTCTACCGCCCATCTGACGGCCAGGTTCCCTCGAAGATTGCTTTTTTTCAGTGCGTAGGGAGCCGGGACGAAACAATTGGCCATTTGTGGTGTTCCAAGGTCTGTTGTGCTTATGCCCTTCGCTTCATGAAAGCCATCAGGCACCAGAATCCGGAGATTCAGACCACCTTCTTCTACATAGATATTCAGCCCCTTGGGAGATCCTTTGAATCTCTCCTTCAATCCTGCCGTCAAGATGAGGGAATGCGCCTCATACGTAGCCTTCCCTCTAAGATTTACGGTCACAAGAAATCTACCGATCTCCGTATGAGATTCATAGACCCCCTTTCGAGAGACATTATGGAGGAGGGGTTTGATTTGGTGGTGCTCTCCATTGGGATGACGCCTCGGCAGGATGCGGAAAGGATTGCTCAATCTCTCCAGATCTCTAAGAACGAGGAAGGATTCTACCGATCCCCTCCCGAGAATTCGGGGATCTTTCTATCAGGAGCGTGCAAGGGTCCAAGAGACATAGGGGGCTCTATCATTGACGCCAAGGCCACAACTCAGAAGATCCTACGGCACCTCGGGGGCATCTAATCAATGAAATCCTCGGATGGTTTTCAAATTGCGGTTTTTGTGGATTACTGTGGAGGAACACTGTCCCATCTCCTGGATGAGGAGATGATTCGATACATCTCCGGGCTCCCCCAGGTGGTTTTTTGTGATCAGGGCGAAAACCTCTCTTTTCCCCAGGGGCTTAAGGAGCTCACGGGCAGGCTGACCAGGGGGAAGGCAGATCGGGTGGTTATCGTGGGTGGAAGCCCGAGGATCTACGAAAAATCCTTCCGTTGCCTTGGTGTGACAGAAGGCCTGAATCCGTACATGTTCCTCGTCGCCAATGTTCGAGAACAGGTAGTTTGGATAATCCCAGATATCAAGAGGGCAAAGGAAAAGGCCAAAGCGATCGTAGCAAAGACGGTCAGGGAGGCTGCATTCCTCAGCCCAATCCCACAGGAGAAGGTCGAGGTCCCAAAGAACGCCGTGGTCATCGGGGGAGGGATAGTTGGAGTCAGGGCCGCACAAGTGCTGGCCGACTCGAACGTCCGCGTGACGCTCTTGACCCGGGCAAAGGAGATCGGGGGAAAGGCAATCCAACTCACCCATTTTTATGACCGGCCCGATGACGTTTCCTCTTGGTTTATAAAACAGGTTGAAGGGGTAAAAAAGCATCCAAATATCGAAGTGAAGACATCGGTTGAGCTGAGAGGTTTTGAAGGCTATCTGGGAGATTACCGGATCAGTATACAAAACCCCCTGGGGAAGAGGGAAGTTGTGAAGGGCTCGGCCGTTATTCTGGCAACGGGGTATGATGTCGTGCCCAACACCGAGGGGATTTTTGGCCATCGATGTTTCATTTCGCCCCCGCAGATGGAGGCCATGCTCCGGGATGCCGGGAAATCCCTGAAAGATGAAAAGAAAAGGCCCATCCGCACCGTGACTTTTGTCCTAGATCTGGTCAATGAAACCATCAAAATCGACTCGGCCAATGCGGTCAAAAATGCCATACTTCTGAAAAAAGATCATGACTGCATGGTATATGTGGTTTGCCGGGATGTTAAGGTATCTCTGGACGGTATGGAAAAGCAATACCGGAAGGCAAGGGAGATGGGAGTTATCTTTGTCAAATACGATGATCCTCCCAGGTTTTCTCTGGTTAATGGTCAGATCAATGTGGAGGTCAAGGAGGTTTCCACCCAGATGATGGGAGACGAGTACTTCCTGTCCATCCTTTCGGATCTGGTCGTTTTGAGCCAGAAGTTTGTGCCGTCAAAGGACAACGAGATGCTGGCTACTATTCTCGGTATTCCCCTCCCCCAGGAGGGGTATCTGATGACGGACAACCCCCAATTTGCCCAGATGAGGGCGAATCGCCGGGGAGTCTTTGTTGCTGGAGGCTGCCGATATCCCCAGACCCTGGATGAGGCCCTGGTGGAGGCGGCAGCTGCGGCTTCTGGAGTGACTGAACTCCTCTCCCAGGGGGTATATGAGTTCGACCTGGCGGTTGCTGAGATCGACCCGGCAAAATGCGCTGCCTGTTTGACATGTCCCAGGGTCTGTCCTCATTCGGCCATCGTGATGGAGCAGTATGCTGAGACAAATATCTATACCACCGGGGGGTATAAGAAGGATTTCAAGTGGAAGGCAGCCAGGGTTCTGCCACCCCAGTGTTATGGCTGCGGAATCTGCGTCAGTTCGTGTCCAACCAAGGCCATTACGCTGAAACATCAAACCGACGCCGAGATCTCCCTGCAAATGGGCGCATAGTATCAGGGGGAGGGGTATTTTTGTGGTCTCTTTTATTCCGAGAATTATCGCCTTCTGCTGTGATAAGTCCGGTTATGTAGCTGCCGATATGGCGGGAGAATTGGGCATGTCGCTACCGGAGGGTTTGGACATTATTCGGGTCCCCTGTGCCGGAAGGATCGACGCCTTTCACATGCTCCAGGCCCTCGAGAATGGAGCTGATGGGGTATTGATTTTTGCCTGTCACGAGGAAAACTGTCAATCTCTCACCGGAAACCTCATGGCAAAAGCCCGGATGGGTTATGTCTATGGGATCATGGAGAAAATAGGACTCGAGAGGGAGAGATTGGAACTCTGCAATCTGGCCACTAACAACGGCGCAAAGTTTGCCGAAACCGTCCGAAGGAAATGTGAAGATTTAAGGAGACTTGGTCCCAGTCCTGTCTAGTGACTGGGAAGAGATCTCTCTCATGAAAAATATTTTTAGCAGCGAAGAGCGACTTTTTTAAAGTTATCAGGAATGACGTCATTGTAAAAAGTCGGAATCAGACGGCAAAGAAAAAAGATCCAGATGCA
>CBDUXJ010000062.1:0-10602 GCA_965371165.1 uncultured Syntrophobacterales bacterium
TGGAGAACACCCTTGTCCGTATGAGGAATCATTTCCGTTTATCTGGTTTATTCGGTTATTCCGTTTGTTCGGTTTATTTGGTTTGTCTGGTCTGTTTGGTCTATCTGGTTTAGAACGTTTAGATGGTTTGGATCGTTTAGATCGTTATGTAGGGTTTATTGTGTGGTCCGCTGTCCCTAAGGGTAATGTGCTGGAGAAGTGGGATGATGGAATACACCACATGGAATGTTGGAATGATGGAGTAATGGAATAATGGGTATCAAAACAGGAAAGAAAGGAGTGATGGAATGATGGAGTAATGGAGTGTTGGAATGGTGAAGAATAAAACCAATCTTCCATTATTCCAGTCTTCCCTTGGCCCTTCAGGGCCGTAGGCCAGCTGGGGCAAAGCCGCTGAGTTGCCATGTAATCAACAGGTTACAAAAATACTCCCTGTAAAGGTCAGAAAACTCCAGAACCAAAGGGTCTCCACCTCCATTTACCTACCTCTGTTAGACTGCGATCATTTCCACGGCCTCTTTTGACGGCTTCGTAAAAAGTCCATCTGCCATTCGACAGGCTCATGGCCCCGAGTAAAGCCGAAGGGCGCGTTGTGCTTCATCCCCTGCCCTGTTAAATTGAAGGCAGCCATATCAAGATATATGGGATATAGAAGTTGCTTGAAAACAGTAACATCAAACAAAGAAAATATTTAACAGGGTAAATCACTGCAGCGTACTTCTATGTACGCCTCATTCCTCATGATTTGCGCGCCTTGCATCTGAATCTTTTTTCTTTGCCGTCTGATTTCAACTTTTTACAATGACGTCTCTTTTAGTGACCCTGAAAAAAGGTTAGAGCACCCTCATTCCCCGTGCTCGATCTGCGAAAAAGCCAGTTGATCAAAACAGGCCGCGAATTGACATGAAGATTGCACATGTCACCTGGAATCTCGCCTTTTATGCAAACATTTCCAAGCCTATGAAAAAAGGTTATGAGGTTGCGTAAAAAATCTACTATTGGGAAATTATTCGGTTTTTCTCGCCGTTTTTTGAATTTGACACAACCATACATAAGTTTACATCGGGCTTTTTTTGGTACGGTTTTTGAGTTGTGAGGTAAAACATGAAAAGCCACTGAAACCACAGGAAAGGGGAGATTTCGAGAATGAAACTTTTCAACAAATCAAAGGGTTTTACACTATTGGAGATGCTCATCGCCATGACCATTCTCTCCGTTGCCCTTCTGGGCTTGGGGCAGATGATGCTTCTTTCCATCGGAGGGGCTTCCTTTGGGAATAAGGTTACCCAGGCCACCACCTTTGCCCAGGATAAGATGGAAGAGTTGAGGACGGTTGACTGGAATGGCCTTCAAGATGGAAATGATTCTATCGGGGGAGCCCAAGGGGTTCAATACCAAAGGGCATGGACCGTGGTTCCCACGGGAAAGATGAAGACCGTTAGTCTGGCGGTGAGTTGGAATGATGGTAATAATCATTTGCTTCGCATCACCTCGGTCATCACCAATTGAAAGACCCCTTTACAAGAGGAGGGAACCCCGTGGCAAATCATCTTCAAAAGAGCAAAACGGGATTTACCTTGATTGAGCTCCTGGTAGCCCTCTCCATCAGTTCCATTCTCATTGCCGCTGCATACAGGACGTTTGCCGCCCAACACAAGGTATATCATGTTCAAAACCAGGTGATGGAAATGCAGCAGAGTGTGAGGGTTGCGATGGGTATCCTGGTTCGGGATATTCGGATGGCGGGATTCAACAGTACCGTTGCCCTCTCCAATCCCATCACCATAAACCCAGAAGAAGAGGGAATAAGGGATGGAACCGATTCCATCGCCGTTCAATACCAGTACAACGGGGGTGAAAGGACCATAACCTATTTCGTCGATGATGACGCCACTGAACCCCACTTGATCAGAAAGGTGACGGAAGGAGGAGTTGATCTTTCCGCCGCCCCTCTTTCCAACAATATCCGGGATTTGCAGCTGACCTATGGCATCGATCTGGATTCCGATGGCATCGTGGACCAATGGCAGGAAACACCCGTAGGAATAGAGGATAGGATCATCGCCGCACGAATCTCTGCCCAAGTCAGGAGCGGCAAGCCCGATCCCGACTATATCCATCCCTTCACGGGCGATCACTATCGCACCAGACAGCTGCAATCGATGGTGAGGATAAGGAATTTCGCCCTCAACTGATGAGGAGGACTACAGTAATGAAATGTAAGGAACGTTCTTTTCCCCCGAAGCAAGGCGGATTTGCCCTCGTCATTACCCTGTTGATTATGCTGGTGGCGTCGGTAATTGGCTTCGCTGCTATGACAACCACCGATATCGAAGTAAGGATATCGGGAAATAATCACTGGGGGAATCAAGCATTTTACGCCGCGGACGGGGCGGTCGAAGTCGCCCTCTCTGACGGGACCAATTTTCAGAGGGCCGGGAACAACTTCGACCTTACGGAACCGGTGAGGGCGAGCGTTACGGTGGGGTATGATCCCACACAGAAAGGGGCTCCGAGGGGGAAGGGGATTAGCGCCCTCCACTTCAATTTTGACCACTATCTGATCACCGCAGAGGGCCATACCTCGGTGGCAACGCTCAGCGCATCCAGTGAGATCCAGGAAAAGGTGATCAAATTAGTGCCCACGGCACAGGGAGGGTATTGAGATGAGGAAGTGCGTAACCACAGCGATGGTTCTGCTGGTCTTTGGATTGGGCGGAATCTCGACCCTCATAGCAGACGATACGGACCTCTATGTAGCCGGCATCGATAACGTTCAGCCCAATGTTCTGATCATATTCGACAACTCGGGAAGCATGAACAATGAAATGCCCTCCGTGGAATACGATCCGGCCTACTCCTTTCCCAATGTTCTGGGGGTTATCCCCACCGCGGTTTACTATAAATCCCAGGGTGGATCTTGGGACAAGATCTATCGGGATACCATTGGAGAGATCCTCTGCACCGAAGCCCAGGATGCCTTGAGCATTTATGGATTCTTCAACGGAAGGCTCGATTCCGATTCCCAATGCGGTGGGCAGAGAAGGTGGTACCTTCGGACGGGAAACTACCTCAATTACCTGGAATATACCGGGCCTTCGCAGAACAGGCCGAGGCTGGGTGTGGCAAAGGGGACCATACAGAGCTTCATCAATACGACACCAGGGGTTCGTTTCGGGGCCATGATCTTCAATCAATCCGAGGGAGGCCGCATACTAACGGAGATAAAGGATATGACTCCACAGAATAGGGCCAGTCTTCACAATGCCATCGGCCAGATTCACGCGGACACGTGGACCCCTCTGGCGGAGACACTGCACGAGGCCGGCCTTTACTTTCAGGGTGCTCCCAGTTACTTCAACCCCGGGGTGGGGGTGTATAACAGCCCCATCCAGTACTGGTGCCAGAAAAATTATATCATCATCGTCACCGATGGGGAGTCGACCGAGGATCGAAATGAGGTCTTGAAGGGGCATGGGAAAAAGAAAGATGGAGACACCGATATCGATGAACATGAGCCGGGCTTGGCAAAGGAGAAACTCTACGAAACAAACGGATCCGACTACCTCGATGATGTGGCCAAGGTTCTCCGGGAAACGGATGCGAGGTCGGACTTAGAGGATATGCAGCATATCGTAACCTATACCGTAGGGTTTACCATCCGCTCCGAACTGCTGGAGGATGCCGCCGAAAATGGAGGAGGTAAATTCTTTTACGTTTATCATGCTCAAAGCTTTTCCATCGCCTTACAGAAAATCATCGAGGAAATCCTGGAGCAATCCAGTTCCTACGTCGCCCCCGTTGTTCCCATCAGCCAAATGGAGAAGGGCTCCAGCGGAGATCGCATCTACCTCGCCCTCTTCAAACCCACCTGGCGGAGTTTTTGGAAGGGGAATATCAAGAAACTCGCCATCGCCACTGCGGACGATCAGGGCAGTGGGATTCAGAAGGGGGACATCATCGATTTTTACGGCAATCCGGTGCTCGATTCCAAAGGCCGGATCCTGGAATCAGCCATCTCCTTCTGGGGTACCTCAGATCCCGATGGCGGAGAGGTTGAGAGGGGAGGGGCCGGGGAAATACTGCTGAAACGGGGGACAGCTCGAAAGATCTTTACGTATCTGGACAACACTCCGGATTTGATGAATCCCACAAATTCATTCAGCCTCGGTAACCCAAAAATCACCCCCCTCACATTGGGTTTGAAGGCTAACGATGGCCCTGAAAGGGACAAGCTCATTCAATTCATCCACGGCTACGATTCATACGATGAAAACGGAAACCGAAACACCGTCGAGAAGAGGGATTGGATCTTGGGGGCATTCCTCCACTCCCGCCCCCTTATCATCCACTACGGTCAGGGTCAATCGGTCATCTATGCGGGGGCCAACGACGGCATGCTCCACGCTTTCGATGACGAAACCGGGGAAGAGCTCTGGGGCTTCATTCCTCCCGATCTCCTCTGGAGGTTGAAGGATTTAACGGGTGAAACGGTCGAGTACTATGTGGACGGCTCTCCAAGAGCATACATATATGACCAAAACGGCAATGGAAGCATCGAATCTGGCGATGGCGATCGGGTCATCCTCGCCTTTGGTGAAAGGCGAGGGGGAAATCACTATTTTGCCCTGGATGTGACCTCTCCCCAAAGCCCACATCTCCTTTGGCAGATAGGGCCAGAATTGGGAGATTATTCCGAAATGGGACAGAGCTGGTCTACCCCCATCTTCGGAAAGATTCAAGATGGTTTTGATGGGAAGGACGTCTTCTTCATCGGAGGAGGCTATGACGAGAATCAGGACAACGGTCCGGATGCGGGAGAGGATAGCCAGGGCAGGGCCATATACATCGTTGATGCGATAACAGGGGATCTTGTCTGGAAGTACTCTAATGCCGAAAATCCGTTCATGGCCCACTCCATTCCAAGCGATATCGCACGGCTGGATACCACGGGAGACGGCTATATCGACCGCCTATACGTCGGAGACATGGGGGGCAAGATGTGGCGCTTCGATATCGGAAGCCCATCCCCCGTCAGCTGGACGGGAAAGCTCCTCTTCGATGGGGGCGGACGGAAGAAGATCTTCTATCCCCCCGATGTCTGTTTGGAAAACGGTGGCGGGTGGTATGAGATGCTCTTCTTCGGCACGGGCGACCGGGCGGATCCCAGGGAAATTACCGTCTCTAACCGAATCTACGCCGTAAAGGACAAGAATGGACCCACGCTGACCGAGAGCGATTTGCAGGATGTCACCGACACCCTTTTGAATGAGACAGATACCGACAATGGGTGGTACATCCGGCTCAACCAACACCTTGGGGAGAAGGTCCTCTCAGTCCCCGTCGTCTATTTCGGGACTGCTTATTTCACGAGCTTCATACCCGATTCCGAAGCTTTTGAGGATCTCTGCTATGTGGGCCAGGGAAGGGCAAGGCTCTATGCCCTTGGGTATAAGACGGGGAGTCCGGTCTTCGATTTAGATGGCCTCGGGGGAACGCTGGACATAAATGATCGTTCGGCGGAAATCGGAGTTGGCATCCCATCGGGGGTGGTTATCGCCATCTTCGGGGAGGTAGCAAAGGGATACGTGGGGGTTGGAGGGGGAATCTATCACCCACCGGTTTCGAACAAGTCCACTATCCTCCCCATGTGGTGGAGGGAAGTCTTTTGAGCCCTTTTGAGGAGGTAATCGTGAAAGTGTTGATGGAGATAAAACGGTTGAAAATAATGACGCTTATGTTAACATTGGTATGTTTGATCTATGCAGGGTTTTATTTTCCGCTAACCCCTGTCTGGGGGGATCAACAAAATCAACAGTTCCAGGGTGTTATCATGGAAAAAGACATCGCGGAGAGGGTGATTTACGTGAATGAGATGAAGGTACGTGTCCTCAAGGATACGGAAATTACCACTGTTCGTAAGGTGAGGCTTTCCTTCGAGTCACTGCATCCCAAAAAGTGGGTTTTCATACAGGCTCACGTCGAAGGGGGAAATCTGGTCGCCGACAAGATCGTCCTCATACCCCGATATATTTCCCCCAGGGAGAGGAAGAAATACCCTTTTATGATTACACAGGGGTCGAAGTAGTCGGTATGAAGCAACCGTAAGGATATGTGGGCGGGTAAGAGATTTATATCGGGATCCTTGGTTTTGATGTACATCGTGGGTTGCACGGGAGAGGCTCCTGAAAAACCCGCCGGTGATAATACCCCTCCCTCCATCCAGTCCATTAGGATTACCCCGGAAGATCCTTACATTGATACGGAGCTCAGGGTTGAGGTGAAGGCCCATGATCCCGATGGCGATCCGGTTCAGTATCAATATCAATGGGTGAGAAATGGCCGCGATATCCCCGGGGCCAATGGAAAGACCCTCTTGAGTGATCATTTTAGGAAGGGCGACTCAATTTCCATAAGGGTTACCCCTTCGGATGGCAAACTCCAGGGAAAAGAGGCTTCTTCCGAGGTCATTCGGGTCCTCAATTCCCCCCCAAAGGCCACCATGATCTCCATCGATCCCGAATTGCCGCGCAAAACCTCCACGCTGAAAGCCAAGGTCGAGGCCTCGGATGCCGATGGGGATACCATTTCCTTCTCCTATCAGTGGGTAAAGAACGGCGACGAGCTCATAGGCGAGGCCTCCGAAACCCTTGTGGATCCCACCCTCAAGAAGGGGGACAAGATTACCCTCCGCGTGAGCCCTTACGATATGGAGAGCACGGGGGAGGATGTGATTTCCCAGGAGATCGTCATCTTTAATAGCGCTCCCATCATTACGTCGTCCCCGAAGGCCCAAAAAATGAAATCGTCCCTCTATCGATATCAGGTAGTAGCCGAGGATCCCGATGGGGATCCCATTAGCTTTTCTCTCTCTCCCTCCTCTCCCCGGGGGATGACCATCGATCCCCAGACTGGATTGATCCAGTGGAAGATCGGCCGTAGTGACGCGGGCACCCATACCGTTGAAATTATCGCCACCGATGGGGATGAGGGGACATGCACCCAGAAATACAGCCTCAGCATAAGGATGCCAAAATCCTAAAGAATGGCACCTCCCGTATGGGAAATGGGCTTGGGGGAAAACGCCCTCGATTTTCTGGAGTTTCCTGACTTTCTGGGGAACACCGTTGTCCCTGAGCGAAATTTGGTGGAGAAGTGGGGTACCCATCGAGGGTGAGCCGGAAGGGGAAGGCCGGCCCTTTAGAGGCCGGAAGAGGTAAGTATTCCCCGCCTGCGAACCCCGAAAGGGTCACTTCGAAAGCATGGAAGCGAAGGGACAATGGAGTTCCTTGCAGAAGTATCTAATTATTCAATCGATTTTGCTTTGACAAATAGGGAGATTTCTATTATGATGATGCTTAAATGTCATTCTCAATGGGAAGGAATGCAGGGGAAAAGAGGGTTGACCATCATCGAGCTGGTGGTGGTGATGTGTATCTTGGGGGTCATGGTATTGATCGCCATCCCCAACATCGGCCGATGGCTGCCTCGGTACCGGTTGAGGTCCGCGGCAAGGAATGTGGCCTCCAATATGCAGTTGGCAAGATTGGGGTCCATCAAGGATAACCGGGAATGGGCCCTACTGTTCGATGTAAATAGCCAATCATATCAGATCATTTCCAACAAGGGAGCCGATGGGAACTGGGGAACCCCTGATGATATCGAGGAGAGGGTCGTCAACCTCTCGGATTACCCAAATGTTCGATTTGGCGACAGCGGCCATGGCCCGGTACTCGATGGCGGCGCCGTCGGGGACGGAGTTACCTTTGTGGGGAAGAGGGCCGAATTCAATCCCGGGGGAACGAGCACCGCAGGAACCGTATATCTCCAGAACAATCGGAATGGTGCCATGGCAATTCGGGTTGACAGTAGCACGGGGATCATCAGGATGTGGACATGGGACTTTTCCCTGAAGGATTGGAAGAGGATGTAATCCCATGTTTGGGGGGTGTTTCATGAGCCGTTCGTTGATCAAGAGAGGAGAAAGCAAGGGCTTCACCCTTGTAGAGGTTTTGATCGCCATTGTGATTCTCTCCGTGGCCCTGTTGGCCTTGGGGGGACTTCAAATTATTTCCATCCGTGGCAATTCCTTCGGGAATCACATGACCGAGGCCATCACCCTGGCCAAGGATTCGATGGAGGAGATGAAGAATACCGAATGGGAGCAGATTGGGGGGAGGACCGATGATCCAGTAGGGGCTACCGGGATTACCTACCACAGGGTATGCACGGTTACCGAACTGGATAACATCAAGACCGTTGCCGTCAAGGTGACCTGGGACAACGGAAACCATCAGGTGGCCTTGGTGACCAAGATCGTTAATCTAGGGGCAAACCCATGAGGAGAAAAGGGATATTTGATGGTCTCGTGAAAAGTCATAAATCAGACGGCACAGTAAAAAACTCCAGATGCAAGGCGCACGAATCTTTAGGAATGAGGCGTACTTACCAGTACGCCTCAGTGACTAAAGATGAAGCGCAACGCCGCAGATGGACTTTTTACGAAGCCGTCAAATTTGGGTTTTATCAAAGGGGATTAACCCTGGTCGAGCTCGTGGTGGCCTTAGCCATCAGTTTCATCGTCATCGGAGCGGTTTATCAAGCCTTCACCTCTCAACAAAGGACTTATACCATCCAGGATCAGGTGGCCGAGGCCCAGCAAAATGCCCGTGTGGCCATGAATATCCTCATGCGAGACCTGAGGATGGTGGGCTACGGGAAGCCGGCGGGTGATGTAACAATCAACGGCAAGACCTACAGCCATAGTATTGATGTCGAACAGGATCCTGAGGAGGAGGATTCGGATACCATCACTCTGGTGGGGTGTTTCGGATCTCCCAAGGGATACCTCACCAAGACCGCGGATAAGGATGATGGCCAGATTACGGTTAAGTCCACGGGAAATGAACTGAGCCAGATATTCGATTCCGCAAGAAGCAACTACATCTTCATCGGCGGGATGGGAAAGCTGAGGGTTACGGTTGCCCCGGGATCCGCGGAGGGCATCCTAACCCTGAATGGCTCCCTTACCAAGAGGTATCCCACGGGGGTGTTATCGGGATCGATCGGGTCTGGTGCCACCCAAATTCCCTTAAGGAACACCGATGGGTTACGAGCAGGTGATATTCTGTTTCTCGGCGAGGACCGGCTGATTGTAAGAGATGTTGGGACGGATACCATTACCATCGACACTGATCCCGAGGTGGCTGGAAATCAGGGAATTTCCGGAAGCTACCCGGCTGGGACATATGTCAATCCTATTGCCGTCTATCGAGTCACGGCGGTGAGGTATTCTATCGACTCGAGTTCAGGATCCCCGGTCCTCCGTAGGAATGACGAGGTAGAGGGAAATCGAACATTGGCAGAGAATGTCCAGGAATTGAGGATAGACCCGAATGATCAGGACGACCAATCCCTCTATAACATCTGGCTGACGGCCAGGACCAGGGTCGAAGACCCTAATTATACCCATCCCGATACGGGCGATCACTATCGCACCAGACAACTGGAATCCCAGGTGAGGCTCAGGAACTTATAGGGAGGCACAATGCGAAACGAGAGAGGAGTAGTCCTTGTCATCGCCGTTTTGATCATGATTACCGCAACCTTTTTGGGTATTGCGGCCGTGATGACCTCTGATATTGAAGTGAGGATGTCGGGGAACCAGAGGTCCATGGAGGCTGCCCTTTACGTGGCCGACGGGGGCATCGACAATGGACTGAATTGGTTAGTCAGCTCAGGCGCTACCAAGCCCGATGAATCCAACCTCCCCACCATGAAGGAGACGAAGGATAGTCCCGATCCCGGCAATGATAAAATCTACTCCCGATACTATATCGGCGACCTCCACCATTCCAGGAATCCCCCGGCGGGGTGGGATGTAACGAAGTTCAGGCGCTACTACTACCAAGTCTATTCCACAGGCTACGAAAAACCCTCCACAGAGGTTGAACCCGAGTCCTCCGCTGAAGTTGAGGTCATCGCCAGCATCGTCTACGCCTCCCAAGAGTATTGATCTCCTCCATATGGTTCTCCGTCCCCCGTTTTCCGTCCTCCATCCTCTAACCTCTTTCCTCCAACCTCTAACTTCTTTCCTTTATCCCCTTCCCACGTTTCATCCATTATGTTTTTCGTGATCCAAAGCATCCAAACGCCCTTAACGCTCCTAACCATCTTACCGTTCTCAACGATCCTAACGATACTAACGATCTAAACCATCTAAACCAAGTAAATGTCCACCGAAATGAAGGATTATCGTCCACCCTTCCCGTGGGAAATGAAGCCCTCAATTCCCCTTTGCCATGGAATTAGGATTCTAACTTTTTGAAATAATTGGATATTTATCGATATCCCCTGATAGGACGATATGAAAAAAGTTCAAGACCGGGTGAAAAAAATTGTGCGGGTTTTATATCAACTACCCCTCCATGGCCTTCCCATTCTTTTCCCCTTTTTATTTCAATTTACTCCAAAGACTGTGGATTTTTTCAAAATAAAAAGATTTGCCCTCGGGCACCGATTTTGCAATCATGAATGTTGAAAATATCTTTAATTTTAATAGGTTATGGCTTTTTTGCAGGATGGCATGGAACTTGCTTAAGT
>CBDUXJ010000063.1:0-10553 GCA_965371165.1 uncultured Syntrophobacterales bacterium
AGCAACAAGGAGTTTCTTGATTCCATGAATCAATAGAACGATGAGGGCCGGAAGGGGCTTGAAAGGACGGGCCCATTTGATTTATTAACACGCGTTTCAATTCCATATGGAGGATGAGGATGAAGAAGGGGATTCACCCAAAGCTAATTGAAACCACCATACGTTGCGCATGCGGAGCGACCTTTGAAACTATGAGCACTAAGGAGAAGATTAGGGTCGAGACCTGTTCACAATGCAACCCTTTCTTTACGGGGAAGCAGAAATTCCTCGACTCTGCAGGGAGGATCGAGAAGTTTCAGAAGAAGTACGCAAATGCCCAGGAGAAAAAGCCGAGGAAGAGTGGGTAAGTTTAAGAAAAGGGGAGTTGGGGGATCCAACTGCCCAATTTCTTACTGAAATTGCCCAGAATCGATTCGTCATCGCACGGTGTTATGTTGATAAAAGGGGAACCCTTCCCCATGCAGTACACAACCCGAGGGTGAAATGTCCTTGAGATGGAGCGTAAATAATGCAAGAAATGCTTGAAGGGGTCGAGCAGCATCTTGATGAATTGGATCGGATGTTGGGCGATCCAGAGATTATCAGGGACAAGAAAAGGCTTCTTAAGATCGCGAAAGAACATGCCGATCTAAGGAAGGTCATTGATCTTTATCGGAAATTGAAGAGATTAGAGACAGAGATCGAGGACAATAGACACCTTCTTTCGGAAAAGGATGAAGAGCTCAAGGAATTGGCCAGGGAGGAGATCAACTACCTGACGCAGGAGAGAGAAAGGGTGGAGAGGGAATTAAAGACCTCCTTGGTACCTAAAGACCCCAACGATGAGAAGAATATACTTCTCGAAATTCGCGCGGGGACAGGAGGAGATGAAGCCGGTTTATTCGCCGCCGATATGTTTCGCATGTATGCTAAATTCGCCGAGATGAACGGGTGGAAGGTTGATATTCTCAGTCGAAATTTCACCGGTGTTGGGGGACTAAAGGAGATTATTGCCTTGATTGAGGGGGATAAGGTCTATAGTCAGCTGAAATTTGAAAGCGGTGTCCATCGCGTACAGAGGATTCCAGAGACGGAATCCCAGGGGAGGATACATACCTCAACGGTTACGGTAGCTGTTTTACCAGAAGCCGAGGAGATCGAGGTTAAGATCGATCCGGACGACCTGAGGATAGATGTCTTTCGCTCTTCTGGCCCCGGAGGACAGAGCGTCAACACAACGGACTCGGCGGTTCGTATAAGCCATATTCCCACCGGGTTGGTGGTAACCTGTCAAGATGAGAAATCGCAACATAAGAATAAGGCCAAGGCCATGAAGGTTTTAAGGGCCAAAGTCCTCGATAAGCTCCAGGGGGATCAGCAGCGGGAGATATCGGAGAAGAGGAGAAGTCTGGTGGGAAGTGGCGATCGATCCGAGCGTATCAGAACCTATAACTTCCCCCAAGGAAGGGTGACAGATCATCGGATCGGTTTGACCTTGTACAAGCTTGACGAGATCTTAGAGGGCCATATCCAAGAGGTGATCGGCTCTCTCAATGCCCACTACCAAGCAGAAGCCCTTCGAGATCAACAGTCGGAGAGATGACCGGTTTCATAATCTGAGACCCTTCAGATTACCTCTCGAATCCACTGGTAAACACGTTCTGATCATGTCAGAAGCCGAGCGGACTATTTCAGGGGCATTGAATTGGGCAACCCGTCTCCTCAAGGAGAGGGGTATCGAAATCCCCCGGGTGAACGCAGGGCTTCTCTTGAGAAAAGCCCTGAAGATCGATCACGTCCAGGCATATCTTTACTCCGATCGGGTCTTAACCCAGCCTCAGTTCAATTCCTATAAATCCCTGATCAACAAGAGAATTAAGGGGGAACCCATCCAATATATTCTCGGTAGCTGGGAGTTCTGGTCTCTAGACATTAGAGTGACCCCCGAGGTCCTCATACCAAGGCCCGAGACGGAGTTACTGGTGGAGGAGACGCTGAAGTTATTCAGAGATGAGAGAAGGCTTACACTCCGTTTCATGGAGGTGGGGACAGGAAGTGGGGCAATTGCCATTGCCTTGGCACAAGAGCTAGGGGGATGTTTTATCTTGGCAGAGGATATATCTTGGAGGGCCATTCTCGTTGCGAAGGAGAATGCCAGAATTCAGGGGGTATCGGGTAATATCCGTTTTTTGGCTGGGGACCTTTTTCCACCCCTCAAGGAGGGCAGATCCCATTTCGACTTGATCCTATCCAACCCACCCTATGTTCCGACCTCAAAGATTGGAACTTTACCCAGGGAGATAGCGGAATTCGAACCCAGGATCGCCTTGGACGGTGGTCCCGATGGGCTCCAACTCTTCAGGAGAATAGTCATGGAATCTGGGTTATTTCTCAAGGAAGGGGGGTGGTTGATGTTGGAATTTGGTGAAGGCCAAGGGGAAGCTGTTGCCGAGATGATTCGGAACACCGGGTTTTTCGCGTCCCCCAGCATCATTAAGGATCACTCGGGAGTGGATAGGGTTATTCGGGCTCGCAAGGGATGAAGAGGGCGTGATTCAAGGAGGGTTCGGTTTTGGATAAGATCGTCATTCAGGGTGGGGAGAGACTCGTGGGTGAGGTAGTCATCAGCGGATCTAAAAATGCCACTTTGCCCATTTTTGCATCGAGTTTACTCGCAGAGGGGGAAAATCGATTACACGGGGTCCCAGATCTCAGGGACGGTAAGACCATATGCGAAGTTCTCAAAAATCTGGGGGTAAAAATTGAGCGAGGCCAGAAAGGGGATTATCTCCTCGATGGTACGGAGCTCATTGGACACGAAGCCCCCTACAACCTGGTTAAGACTATGAGGGCCTCAATACTAGTACTTGGCCCATTGGTCGCCAGGGCGAAAAGAGCTGTTATATCCCTGCCCGGAGGGTGTGCCATCGGAGCCCGGCCCGTCAACCTCCATCTGAAGGGCTTGGAGAAAATGGGGGCCGAAATTCAATTAAGACATGGCTATATTGAGGCCAAGACAAAGGGATTGAGGGGTGCAGACATTTACCTCGATGTTCCAACGGTAACGGGAACGGAGAATCTCATGATGGCAGCAGCTCTGGCGAAGGGGGAAACAGTAATCGAAAATGCTGCCGCGGAGCCGGAGGTAGTAGAATTGGCAAAGGTGCTCAATAAGATGGGTGCCAAGATTTCAGGGGTAGGATCAAATATTATAAGGATAAAAGGGGTAAAAAAGTTGACGGCAATGGAACACACCGTCATTCCCGATCGAATTGAAGCGGGAACGTTTATGATAGCTGCCGGGGTTACCAGGGGGAATATCCATATCCGAAACTGCAACCTGGACCATATGGAAGCCGTGGTCAATAAATTGAGAGAGACGGGTATGGAAATCCTTCGAGAGGATGATGGGGCGAGGGCGATTGGAAATAAAAGGGTTAAGAGCGTCGATGTTAAAACCCATCCCTATCCTGGTTTTCCCACGGATATGCAGGCCCAGATTATGGTCCTTATGACATTAGCTAAGGGATTGAGCGTGCTCTCCGAAACAATTTTCGAGAACCGATTCATCCACGTTGGTGAACTGAGGAGGATGGGGGCTGACATCAAGGTTGAACGAAACAGCGCCATCATCAACGGAGTCAGGGGCCTTAGCGGTGCCTCAGTGATGGCAACTGACTTGAGGGCCAGTGCGTCATTGGTCCTGGCCGGTTTGGCGGCTGAGGGGAAAACAGAGGTTTCGCGGGTTTACCACTTGGATAGGGGGTATGAGAAGCTGGAGCAGAAGTTAGCAAGCCTAGGGGCTCATATCAGGAGGGTTAAGGCATAGATGAGAATACTCAAGGTTGGTAACAAGGGCTTCCAAAAGCAATTCGAAATAGTGATCAGTCGGGGGAGGGAGGGTCTCGAGGCGATAGAACGATTAGTCGAGTCCATTTTGCAGAGGGTGAAGGCAAAAGGGGATGAGGCGGTTCTCGAATATACGAGGCGTTTTGATGGCATGGATCTTTCGTCTTTCCAGCTCCGGGTCTCCCAAGAGGAGATCGAAGAGGCCTATGAGAAAGTGCCAAAGGAGGATTTGGACGCCCTAAAACTGGCCTCAGAGCGTATTGAATCCTTCCACCGAAGGCAGTTGGTAAACTCTTGGTTTGAATCAACAACAGATGGTATAGTCCTGGGGCAGATCGTAACGCCCCTTAAACGGATAGGGGCTTACATCCCGGGAGGGGAAAATCCCTATCCTTCCACCGTTTTGATGACCCTCATTCCCGCAAAAATAGCGGGCGTTAGCGAATTGATCGTGGCTTCTCCAATCTATGGAGGCAGAGGAAGCGCCCATGTATTAGCGGCAGCGAGTTTGGCTGGGGCTACCTCAATCTTCAGAGTGGGAGGCGCCCAAGGAGTGGGAGCCCTTGCCTATGGTACCGAGTCCATCCCAAAGGTAGACAAGATAGTGGGACCGGGAAATGTTTATGTGGCCACTGCCAAGAAGATGGTCTTTGGTGAAGTGGGAATCGATATGGTGGCAGGGCCAAGCGAAATCTGTATTTTTTCGGATGGGCGTACTGCTCCTTCCTCTGTCGCTGCGGACCTGCTTTCCCAAGGGGAGCACGATGAGAGGGCCTTACTGGTTCTGATTGTCCTATCCGAGGCTTATGCCCGCGCCGTTAATAGTGAGGTTGAGAGGCAGTTGAAGGAATTGAAGAGTAAGGGGGTGGTAGAACAATCATTGAGTAGTCACGGTGCCATCGTCATTGCGCGGAGCTTTGATGAGGCCATTGATCTCATCAATGAAGTCGCCCCTGAACACCTTGAGCTCATGGTGGAGACGCCATGGGATTTGTTGGGCAGAGTTAGAAATGCGGGGGCGATATTTTTAGGTCCCTTCACCCCTGAGACGGTCGGGGATTACCTGGCGGGGACAAATCATGTTCTGCCAACCGGAGGGACATCACGCTTCTCTTCTCCCTTAGGGGTTGAGGATTTCTTGAAAAAATCTAATATAATCTCCTTCTCCAAAGAGGCATTATTGGAATTTAGGGAACATCTCCTTAGAATGGCAGCCATGGAGGGGTTAGATGCCCATGCAAGGGCCGTGGAGATGAGGTTTTTGGAGAAAGAGCGGTAATGGGAGAGGGAAGGTTGGGACAAGAGACGGATTAAGGAGGAGGGATGGGCAGGAAGGGAGAGATTAACAGGAAGACTAAGGAAACGAGGATCGCCCTCAGGCTTGACCTCGATGGCTCGGGCGAGTATTCCATCTCTACTGGGATTCCCTTTTTCGACCATATGCTGAGCTTATTCGCCATGCATGGATTTTTCGACCTTCACATTGAGGCCCAAGGCGATATCGGAGTTGATTATCACCATACCGTGGAGGATGTTGGGATATGCTTGGGAGATGGATTCAAAGAAGCCATAGGGGATGGGAAGGGGTTGCGGAGATATGGAATGGCTATCATTCCCATGGACGAAACCTTGGTCTCCGTGGCATTGGATTTGTCAATGCGGCCGCACTTGGTCTACAATCCTGGTTTGAAGAGAAGGAGGGTAGGCTTATTCGATTTGGATTTGATCGAGGAATTCTATAGGGCCTTTATAAACCACGGTGGCGTCACCCTTCACATAAACACGATGTATGGGAAGAATAGCCACCATATTATCGAGGCGATTTTCAAAGGGGTGGGAAGGGCCTTAGATATGGCCAGTTCGCTCGATCAGAGGGTAACGGGGGTGATGTCGACAAAAGGGAGGTTGTAGGGGAAGGGATGAAATATGGAGGAAGGAAGGACATCAGGGCAATCGTGTGGATTTTTCTCTCCCTCTGCCTATTCTCAGGGTGTACGAGTCCCGCGTTACGGGTTGAAAGGCCTGTACGATCGGTCGCGGTGATTCCCTTCTTCATAAATATCCCTTCGGGAGAGGGGAAAAGATTTGTCGAAGACCCCATCAGTGGTCGCTTGTTTGTGGCCGGTGAAAGGGCCCCCAATGCATGGAGGGAACTGACAGATCTCATATATCAAAAATTGGCCGCCTTCTCCCAACTTCAGATCGTTCCCCTAAATGAAGTGGAGAGGGCTACGGAGAGGGAGGATTTTGAAAGGGATCCCATGGCCTCAGCACTGAAGATAGGGGAGGTATTTGGGGTTGATGGGGTTGTGTTGTGTTGGGGGTTTCGATACGAGGAACGAGTTGGTAGCGCTATTTCAGTGGAACGCCCTGCCTCGGTGTCCTTTGCCATTCATTTAGTTGGGGTGAAAGAGGACTCTATTCTTTGGAGTGGCCTATTCCAGGAGACCCAGCAACCTTTAAGTGAAAACATATTGAAGCTCGGATCCTTCTTGCGCAGGGGAGGATTTTGGCTAAAAGCCAAGAACTTGGCTAGTGTGGGGATGGATGAGGTATTGGTCTCCTTTCCAGCCTCGAGGAAACTGGAACCCGAGGAAGGGTATGAGGGGGAATAATGGACATCATTCCGGCCATCGATCTTAAGGGGGGGAAATGTGTTCGCCTTTTTCAAGGACGACGGGATCGGGGGACGGTTTTTTCGGATCGGCCTTGGGAGGTTGCCAAAAGATGGGAGGATGAAGGAGCGCGGAGGTTGCATGTGGTAGATTTGGATGGTGCCTTTTTCGGGAGGCCGATCCATGGGAGGGAAATCGAACGGATCGTAACGTCGGTAGACATCCCCACACAGGTCGGAGGAGGGATGAGAAATCTGGAGGCGATGGAGCGGTATTTTTCCATGGGGGTGGATCGAATTGTCTTGGGGACCATGGCCCAACGATTCCCGGATTTCGTCAGGCAGGCCTGCTCCGCTTTTTCGTCTAAGGTTATGGTCAGTATCGATGCGAGGAATGGGAGGGTGGCCGTTGAGGGATGGAAGGAAATGACATCCGTTGAGGTGATTCCCCTGGCCCATCGTCTAGAGGGGGAAGGTGTTGTGGCCATTGTGTTCACGGATATTGGACGGGATGGGACCGAAAGGGGGGTTAACCTCAAGCAAACACGAAAACTCGCGGAATCTATTGATATTCCCGTAATTGCGGCGGGAGGGGTTTCTAAGCTCAAGGATATTGAGGCCCTGTTAAAGATGGAACGGCTGGGGGTGATCGGTGTGATCATAGGAAAGGCCCTCTATTCAGGTGGTATTCATCTCAAGGAGGCTTTGGCGCTGTCATTGGGCGCAAGGCCGTCGGAGAGCAACGGATTTCAGTAAGTGGAGATGATGAAAAAGGTTATCATTCTCTTAGCAACCGGGTGCTTTGTTGGCTATTCCCCATTAATCCCGGGAACAATGGGGACACTGGCATCGATTCCTCTCTATTTAATCCTCTCCCGTCTCTCCCCCCATTATTACATGGCCATCCTGTTAGGTTTCATATATATAGCAATACGGGCATCGGATGGGGCTGAGGTGCTCCTTCAATCCAAGGATTGCAGGCATATTGTCATTGATGAGATGGTTGGATTTCTCGTGGCCATGTTTATGATTCCCCCAACGATGAGGAATATCATTCTGGGCTTTTTCCTGTTCCGTGCCTTCGATATCATTAAGCCCTTCCCCATTAGGACCCTCGAGGAGAGGGTGAGGGGAGGATACGGGGTGGTCCTTGACGATATTCTTGCCGGCATTTACACTAACCTGGTCATTCATGTTCTCCGCTTTACCATGCTCAAAGGGTGACATGGCAATACGGGAAGGCAAGAGGCCCGAAGAGAAAATCGGAATTCTCTTAAGGAGAAGAAAGGTTAGCCTTTCCTTGGCTGAGTCGTGTACAGGTGGATTGATCGCCCATCGGATAACCAATGTATCGGGAAGCTCGGATTATTTTAAGATGGGAATTGTGAGCTATAGCAATAAGAGCAAAGTGGAGTTCCTGGGTGTCCCCGAGAGAGATATCGATCGTTATGGAGCGATGAGCCATCAGGTGGCGGAAAAGATGGCCCGGGGTATCCGTTTGAAAGCTAAAACGGACATTGGGTTGGCTACCACGGGCATTGCCGGTCCCCAGGGGGGGGAGCGGGAGACGCCGGTGGGGACCGTCTTCATCGGCATGGATCACGAAGGGGGAACTGAGGTCAGGGAATTCCATTTTGAGGGTAATCGGGACGAGATTAAGGAAAAAGCCTCCCAGAAAGGCCTTGAGATGCTCATGGACTATCTAATTGAGATGGGCAATAAGGCTAGCAAGAAAACAAAATTATAAATTATAAATCCGAAAATTCTTATTACAGTTCCTTTCTCTCCATGATCGAACGTATCCACGATTTCCAACTGCTTTCTCGCTGCCATGCTATAATCGAGGAGATACGGGGAGACCCTCGTTCGAGGATTCTCCTTGTCTCGAAATCCAGAGGAGCAGGAGAGAGACCGGAAAAAGGGGTTGGGATTTTTCCTTCCTCCTTTAACCCCATCACTCATGGACATATGGCGATTCTCCGGGGGGGAGCTGAGATTAAAGCCTTCCAGGAGATTTTACTGGTCCTGGATACTCAGGCGATGGATAAGGAGATTCTTGGGGCCACCCTGGTAGATCGGCTCTTGATGTTGCAGGTCCTCTTCGAAGATCACCCCCGATTCTCCGTTGGGGTGAGCAATCGGGGGCTTTTTTTGGCGAAGGCTGAGGTAGTAAAGCAGATGTATCCGAAGGACACGGATATAACCTTCATAGTGGGGTATGACACATTGGCAAGGGTGTTTGACCCAAAATATTATGAAGATCGGGAAGGAGCACTAGATCGGCTCTTCGCATCCTGTACATTTATGGTAGCCAATCGAGGAGACTACGGGAGGGAAGCCATCCAGCGGTTAATGGCTTCGGGGGATAATAGGAGGTTTATGGGCAGGGTCCACTCCTTCGAAATACCAAATCACCTGGCCCGAATCTCATCAAACCGAGTCCGACAAAGGGTGAGGGAAGGAAAAGCCTTCGCTCGGCTCATTCCGGCACGGGTAAGGGAGTTTATTGAAGAGGTGAAGCTCTATATGACGGATAGGGAAGTGGGGCCCCAGGGCCAAAGGGTAAACATCTATGACCTGAGGACTCAGGTCCTTTGCCGGTTGTACACACGTTATCCAGAGGGGAAGGTCGAAATCGATGTTGGGGAAATAGTTGATAAGGTGGTTGAGGGAGTGAAGGCTGGCCAAAAGCTCAAGGCATTATTGGACTACCCCCCTCGATACATGGCAGGGGGGGATGGAAAGGGATTGGGTATTTTCCAAAAACGAGATGGTGTTGAAAATAAGCTTTGAATGTTGCTCAAGAAGTAGTACGATAAAACCTAAGAGAGAGGGATCAATCATGAGAGGAAATTCCTTTCGAGAAAGTTCGGTTGTATTGGGAGGGCGAGGGCTATGAAGTTGCAAAAGTTTGATGGTTGTTGGACAGCCATGGTCACGCCATTCGATGAATTGGGGGAGCTTGATCTGGAGGGGTTGAGAAAGAATACCCGTTTTCAGATAAGTCAAGGAGCCAAACTGGTTCCGACCGGGACAACGGGGGAATCTCCCACATTGGACTGGAAAGAGCACGGTACCGTCATCGAGGAGGTGGTGAAACTGGCAAAAGGGGAGACCTTCATCATGGCGGGGGCGGGCAGCAATTCCACGAAAGAGGCCTTGAGGGCAACGAAATATGCCCAGGAGGTTGGAGCCAATGCCGTATTGTTGGTGGATTGCTACTATAACGGACCCTCATCTTTTGAGCTTAGGACTCAGTATCACGGAGTTATCGCCAAGGAATTTCCCGACCTTTTCGTTACCCCCTATATTATTCCAGGCCGCACGGGGACCCAAATGGAAGTGGAGGATATGGCCATCCTGCACAGACAGTTCAAGAACGTACGCGCCGTAAAGGAGGCGACAGGAGACCTGGAGAGAATGGCCAAGACGAGGGTTCTCTTGGGAAACGATTTCGACATCCTCTCGGGGGATGACGATATCACCTTTGAGATGATGACGCGCCACGACATATCGGCATCGGGGGTTGTCTCGGTGATTTCCAATATCGTCCCGGGGGCCATAGCGGAGATGACGAGAGCCATCCTTGCGGGAGAAGAGGATAAGGCAAAACAGTTGAAGGAGGCATTGGACCCGCTCTTTAAGATCGTCACGGTGAAAACCGTAGAGGAGTATGAGGGGTTTACCGTTCCCTGTAAATGGAGAAATCCCTTGCCCATCAAAACCCTGATGAAGGGTTTGGGCCTGCCCTCGGGACCATGTCGGGCCCCATTGGGAAAGATGAAGCCCAGGGGGGTAGAAGTAGTTCGGCAGGCCATTAAGGTCGTTTATGAGAAAAACAAGGAGATCTTGATGCCCCTCCAGGATTATTACAAGGTGACCCTGAAGGATCGAATCGAAAACGATGAGTACTGGAAGTAAGGGGGAAGGCGAAGCAGCATATTGCATGCAAAAGTGCGAGGGGCAACTCGAACCGAAAAGGGCCTGGGTTACCCTCGTGATCATGATTTTCGATGAGGTACCGCCCACATAGAATTCGTCAAAATAAAAGGGGTTGTTGCCCAAATCCCCTTTCGCTCTCTGAAAAGAATTTTTGGCCATTCTAAAGTTC